>WGCT01000407.1 GCA_015493625.1 Draconibacterium sp.
TCTCTATAATATTAGTGTTTACAAGGTGCGAAACTTGAGTATAATAATATACTTGGTGTAAATCTGTGGTTATTGCTTTTTCCAATTTTGAAAAGCACACAAAGATATTTGCAAAAATCGAGTAAAAAAACCACGAAAATAAAAGTTTCCGTGGTTAATATTTTATCCTTCCTTTTTCAAAGTCCTCCCTCTCGGTGAGGATTTAGGAGGGGCTTCTGTTTTAAATAATCAGCATTGCGTCGCCGTAAGCCCCAAAGCGGTAATCTTCTTTCAGTGCAGTTTGGTATGCTTCCATAACAAAGTCGTAACCTCCAAATGCAGCAACCATCATAAGTAGTGTTGAGTATGGCAAATGGAAATTCGAAATCATAGAGTTGGCAACACTAAACTGATAGGGCGGAAAAATAAATTTATTTGTCCAGCCGGCAAACGGTTTTAAATACCCCTGTGTTGAAACGGAACTTTCGAGCGTTCTCATTACCGTTGTTCCCACAGCGCAAACGTTTTTCTTTGCCATTTTTGCATTGTTTACCATTTCGCATACCGGATCTTTAATCCAAATCTGCTCCGAGTCCATTTTATGTTTTGTAAGGTCTTCCACGTCAACACCTCTGAAATTTCCCAATCCAACGTGCAACGTTATGTATTCGAAATCAATTCCTTTTATTTCGAGGCGTTTTAACAATTCGCGGCTAAAATGCAACCCTGCGGTAGGAGCTGCAACGGCTCCTTCGTGTTTTGCAAAAATGGTTTGATAGCGGTCTTTGTCTTCGGGTTGTACGGGGCGGTCGATAAACTTTGGTAGTGGTGTTTCGCCAAGTTCATACAATGTTTTTTTAAACTCGTCGTATGGGCCGTCGAACAGAAAACGCAATGTTCTTCCGCGCGATGTAGTATTGTCGATTACTTCGGCAACCAGTAAATCGTCTTCGCCAAAATAGAGTTTATTTCCAATTCTTATTTTTCTTGCCGGGTCGACCAGAACATCCCATAAGCGCTGTTCGCGGTTAAGTTCGCGCAACAAAAAAACTTCAATTTCGGCACCTGTTTTTTCTTTGTTTCCGTGTAACCGGGCGGGAAAAACTTTTGTGTCGTTAAAAACCATCACATCTTTATCGTCGAAGTAACCAAGCAGGTCTTTAAATAATTTGTGTTCAATGGTACCGGTTTTCCTGTTCAATACCATTAATTTCGATTCGTCCCTGTTGTCGGCTGGATGCAAAGCAATTTTCTTTTGGTCCAGCTCATACTTGAATTTCGATAGTTTCATATGCAATAATTTTATCTGTTTTATGCTTTTGTATTAATTTGCAAACTTACTTAAGTTTATTGGTTTTGTTTTTTAAGACCTCATTTTACGGAGAAATATTTAAATAGTTTCAAATAAATTTAAGTTTTCGAGAAAATAATCGACCTTAAATGCATCTTCAACTTTAAAGTCTCCAATTCGTGTTCTGCGCAATTCGGTTAAATAAGCTCCGCATTTAAGTTGTTCGCCTATGTCGCGTGCTAAAGCTCTAATATAGGTGCCTTTGCTGCATTCCACTTTAATTTTTACAAAAGGTAAATCGAACGCCTCAATTTCAATGTTTCTTATAACAATTTTTCGCGAACGAAGTTTCACCTCTTCGCCATTTCTTGCATAATCGAAAGCGCGTTTCCCTTTAATTTTTACTGCCGAAAAAATTGGTGGCACTTGTTCTATCTCGCCTTGAAATAGTTTTACAGCCTCTTTTATTTTGCCGAGTGTTATGTGCGATGTATCGTTGTTGCTGTCTTCCTCAGTTTCCATATCGAACGATGGAGTAGTAGCACCCAATTTTAAAGTTGCAATATACTCTTTCTCTTTCCCCTGAAAAGACTCAATTTTTTTTGTCGATTTCCCGGTACATAAAATTAGCAGTCCGGTTGCCAGCGGGTCGAGTGTGCCGGCATGACCAACTTTCATTTTTTTAATTCCCATTTTTCGGCAGAGTGTATTTCGTACTCTGTTTACCAAATCAAACGAAGTCCAGTTTAGGTCTTTATCGAACAATAAAACCTCTCCACCTAAAAAATCATACGTCTTTTTGAATTCCGCCATTCGCAATGCGCTATATTTCAATGATTTGAGAAAAGCTCAAAAAATCAGGCTGCAAAGATAGCAATAAGGCCTATAACCAAACAATAAATTGCGAAATAAATTAGTTTTCCGCGCTTTACAATTTTTATCATCCACGAGCAGGCCAGTAGTCCTGAAACAAATGCTGCAATAAAACCAACAGTTAGTGGCATTAACCCAATGGTTGTATCCGAAGTAACTTCACCGCTGATAATATCGAGAAAAGCAGCTCCAATAATTGGAATCAGCACCATTAAAAAGGAGAAACGGGCAATTTCGTTTTTCTTTGTTTGAAGCAGAAGTCCGGTAGCAATAGTAGCTCCACTTCTCGAAATGCCCGGAATTACTGCAATCGCCTGTGCTATTCCTATTAAAAAAGCTTTAAGAAAAGTTATTTCGCCATCGGTTTTTTTTACGAAATGAGTAAGACCTAAAAGTAGAGCGGTAAACAGGAGCATGCTTCCAACAAGAACTAAATTTCCAACAAACAGTTGTTCAATTTCGTCTTTGAAAAAGAGCCCCAGAACCAAAACCGGCAGCGCAGAAAAAACCAATTTCGATATGTAAATGGTTGATGCGTTCCATTTAAACTGAAACAGATCTTTTAACAACTCAAGAATGTCTTTTCGGAAAACAACAATTGTACTTAAAACTGTTGCAACATGTACAACTACTGCAAAAAGCAAATTGTTGGTCGATGTGTCGCCTAACAAAGCATGACCAATTTCGAGATGCCCACTCGAACTAACGGGCAGAAATTCGGTAAGACCTTGTAATATTCCAAGAATTAATGCTTGAAATTCGTTCATAAAAAATGATGTTAATTGTTGTCTTTAGGTTTTTTCATTATTGCATAAATCTCGAAAACGAAACCTACAAATAATAAAATAGGAGCAATTGTTAATCGTCTGAAACTAAATAACTCCTCACTAAAAACATTGGGGTCGTCGCTGCCTCCGCCCGACAGTAAAATAAATCCGACAACAATAATAGCAAAGCCAATTGCCATTAATTTGTAATTCTCTTTTCCCAGAGCAAATCCGGTCTCTTGTATCTCTTTTTTAGCCATTGTTTTAAAAAATTGAATCGGTAAAGATAGTTAATAAAACAATTCATCAAATTTCAATCTTAAAAATTTGTTCACTGCGAGGTATGTCGATGTTAAAGAAATGAAAATTCCAAAAAGTAAAACGAGTAAAAAAACCAATCCGAAAGATGAAAAGTTGAAAGAGCCAAAAATATCGGAGAGCTCTTTCCGATACGGGAATAGTGCAAAAAAAAGAATTGTATTTGCTATTAAAGCTCCGTAAACTCCCAGAAACAGGCTTTTTTGAAGAAATGGTTTTCGTATAAAAGCATTGCCGGCTCCAACCATTTGCATGGTGTTAATTGTGAAACGTTGCGAATAGACAGAAATGCGAATGGTATTGTTTATTAATGCAACAAAAATAAACGTTAACAAACTGCTAATAACAATAAGCACAACACTAATTCGCCCCACATTTTTGTTAATAACATTCACAAGGCTTTTCTGATAATACACCTCTTTTACCTGCGGATATTCGAGAAACCGCTTTTCTATAACAGTTAAACTGTCGGGGTGGATATATTTCGAATAGAGTTTAATTTCGAGCGAAGAGAAAAGCGGGTTGAATCCAAGAAAATCGGTAAAATTCTCGCCTAAATCGGCAGTTAGTTCTTTAGCTGCCGTATCTTTATTAATGTACCGAACCGATTTAACAAAGTCGCCTGTTTGTAAAACCTTTTCTAAACGGGTTACTTCAACCTCTTTAATATTATCGTTTAAAACAAGAGTAAATCCGATTTTTTCGCGAACATATTCCGCCAGTTTGTTTGCATTCACAAAAATTAACCCGAGCATGCCAATCATTAACAGCACAAGCGAAATACTTATTAATGAAGTAATCCACGAATTCACAATTCGTTTTTTTATTTTCTTTGGTTTTGAATTTCTCATCGAAAGTGTAAAAAACAGATTCAACAAATGTAAAAAAATAACGTTCAAAACTTGAAAAATAGAATCACTTGTATTGGATAAAATCGAGATGTTTTAAATGACTTTTCAAGCAATTAGTTAACAACCACTTAATAACACAAAAAATTAATACCTATTTTTTGGAAATATGAAAAAAGGGAATACTTTTGCAGTCCCGATTATTATCCTTAGAAATAAGGAGTGTAAATAGTTGATTTTCTTCGAGTAAAGGTTTTTATTAATAG
>WGCT01000408.1 GCA_015493625.1 Draconibacterium sp.
GTACACAAAAATCCGATTAATAGTCGACAACTATATTTTTATTCTTAGTAAGAACCGGTTTATTCCAAATTTTGTTTTTCAGGAAATAAACAGAGACCCCGAATATTTCAATAAAATTTACCAGTTTAAAAACAACATTCAGTCCATTAAAAAATTTGAAGAGGAGATAAAAGCGGAAATTAAAAAAGGGAATATTATCGACATTACTCCAAAACAGTTAATTTTAAACATCATCTCCATGTCTATTTTCCCATTTATGGCAAAGCCAATGGCAAAAACCATTTTCGATATTTCAGATAAAGAGTTTAACGCTTTAATTGAAGAACGTAGAAAACTGGTTGCCGAATTTACAATTCAAGCAATAAAAATTAAATAAATCGCTAAATAATGAGAAAGTTAAACTATCTGTTTGCCATACTGTTTTTTCCCGGCGTGTTGTTTGCACAACTTCAGAATATAAATTTAAAACAGTGTACCGACGCGGCAAAAGAGAATTGGCCGGGTTTTAAAAAAATGGCTTTGCAAAACGAAAACCGGGAGTTGGCCAATGAAGTTCTCAATAAAAACTACTTACCCAAGTTAACACTGAGCGGAAGTGCTTCGTACCAGTCGGAGGTGGTTGAATTTCCAACAGTACCCAATATAGACAATTTTTTTCCCGTTTTTCCAAACGACAATTACCGAACCGACTTACAACTTACTCAAATTCTTTACGATGGAGGAAACACAAAAAAAGCCAAAGAGCTTCAACAAGCCTCCATTTCGCTCGAAGAAAGGCAAATAGAAATTCAGAACTACAATTTAATGGAGCAAATAAATCAACTCTATTTAACCGTTTTGCTGCTCAAAAAAAACCAGACTGTTTTACGCACTGCCCTCGATGAAATAAACGAAAACATAAAAACCCTTCAATCGGCATTCGAGAACGGTATGATTTTAGATTCGGAATTAAACAAAATTAAGGTCGAAAAAATATCGATAAACAAACAGATACTGAACACAAAAACCTTGGAAGAAAACACAATAAAATCGCTTTCCGTTTTAACCGGACTCGACATTAAAACCAAAACATTGTTTGAAATACCCGGACAACCTATGCATAAATTTTCAACTCTGCCCGAGTTAAAACTGTTTGAGGCGCAAAAAGAGTTAAACTTTGCAGCTCTCGAAATTCAAAACAGAAGCCGTTTTCCCAAAGTTGCTCTGTTTGCAAACGGTGGTTTTGGCCGCCCAGGATACAACTTTATGAATACCGATTTACATACGTACGGAATTGTGGGGGTAAATCTCTCGTGGGATATTTTCGACTGGGGCGTTTACAGCAAGCAAAAAGAGAAAACGGCACTTAAACAGAAATTAATTGAAGCCGACACAGAAGCTTTCTTGAAAAAAAACAGTCTGGAAATTCAGAAAATAAATAACGACATTGTAAATATTAACCGGCAAATTTCGATGGATAAAGAGGTGGTTGATATAAAAACAGAGATTAAAAACTCGTCGTGGTCGAAATTTCAAAACGGAACAATTACATCGAACGAATACCTAAAAGATTTTACCGATTTAAAAAGGGCACAACAAACATTAGAAATAGACAAAATTAAACTAATACAGAAACGATTAGAATTACAACACAACACCGGAGTTGCATATTAAACCATTGAAATTAAAACCGTAAATCGTAATAAAATGAGAAAACTATTTGTAACCATATTTTTGCTGACAACGCTTTTTGTATCGTGTACCAACAACGAGAATCCCGCCGATGCCAGTGGCAATTTCCAAAGCGATGCCACAACTATTTCGGCCGAAAGTGCCGGAAAACTTATTCTTTTTACTATTGAAGAGGGTGCAACAATTGAGGCAAACGACACCATTGGAATTATAGACACAATGCAGTTACATTTAAAAAAAGAGCAGCTGCAAGCCTCGTTTATCAGTATTCAATCGCAGTCGAAAAGTGTACTCTCGCAAATAAATGTACTTGAAGAGCAGTTAAAAGTTCAGCAAAACAACCTTGCACGAATTAAAAAAATGTACGCCGAAGGGTCGGCAACAAAAAAACAACTCGACGATATTCAGGGGCAGGTAAATATAACCAAACAACAAATTGCGAGTGTTCAGGCACAAAATGCATCGGTTATCAGTCAATACAAATCGTTAACAGTTCAGATTAAACAAATTGAAGACCAAATAGACAGGTGCACAATTATTAATCCGGTTGCCGGAACAGTTTTAATAAAATATGTTTCGCAGTTCGAGTTTGTTGCTCCCGGGAAACCACTCTATCAAATTCAAAATTTAAAAGAGTTAAAACTAAAAGCTTATGTAACCGAGCCACAGTTATCGGAAATTAAAATTGGCCAAAAAGTTTGGGTTGAAGTTGACGCAACAAAAGGGCAAAAGAGGTTTAGCGGAACAATCTCGTGGATAAGTGCAAATGCTGAATTCACCCCCAAAATAGTGCAAACCAAAGACGAAAGGCAAAACCTGGTGTATGCCATAAAGATTGATGTTGTAAACGATGGGAGCTTAAAAATTGGGATGCCTGCTTCGGTAAGATTTCAATAACCGGTTAAGCACCGGCTATGCATTCAACAAATGATTGAAATAAAAAACATATCGAAATCGTACAAGGAGGTAAAAGCCCTCGACAATATCTCGTTAAATATTGAAGAAGGAAGACTTTTTGGATTAATTGGCCCCGACGGAGCAGGAAAAACAACGTTGTTCAGAATTCTTACAACACTGCTCATCCCCAACCGTGGCACCGCCACATTAATGAATCTCGACACGGTTACCGACTATAAAAAAATAAGAAGACAGATTGGATACATGCCGGGCAGGTTTTCGCTCTATACCGACCTCTCAGTACAAGAAAATTTAGAGTTTTTCGCAAAAGTTTTTAATACAACCATCGAATCGAATTTCGAGATGATTCGCGACATTTATGTTCTTTTAGAACCTTTTAAAAAGAGAAAAGCACGCGATTTATCGGGAGGGATGAAACAGAAACTTGCTCTCTGCTGCGCCCTAATTCATAAACCCAAAATATTGTTTCTAGACGAGCCCACGTTTGGTGTCGACCCTGTTTCGAGAAAAGAGTTTTGGGATAATCTGAAAAAACTTCAAAAAACCGACAACATTACAACTGTGGTTTCAACTCCGTATATGGACGAAGCGGCACTGTGTAATGAAGTGGCACTTATTCAGAAAGGAAAAATTTTAGCGGTTGACACTCCCGGAAATATTTCAAAAAGATTTACACACAAATTGTTCGAAATAAAAACAAACAACAACTATAAAGCATTACTTCTTTTGCGTAAAATGGATGGAATAAATTCAGCATTTATGTTTGGAAACAGCATTCATTTAACACTTAACAACTCGAAAAAAGTAACCCAATTATCAACCGAATTAACCGCAAACAGTTTTAAATTCTCGATAAAAAATATTGAACCAAACATTGAAGACACTTTTATGGAGTTAATGCAAAAAGAGTAAAAAACAACCGGTATAATGAGTAGAGTAATTGAAGTAGAAAATTTAACGCGTACTTTTGGCCATTTTAAAGCCGTCGACAACATTAGTTTTACTGTTGAAAAGGGTGAAATATTTGGTTTTTTGGGAGCCAACGGTGCCGGCAAAACCACAGCCATAAAAATGCTTACCGGTATTTTAGAACCCACTTCGGGAAGAGGGAAAGTGGCCGGATTCGACATAATAACCGAACGAAATAAATTGAAATTCAAAATTGGCTATATGAGCCAGAAATTTTCGTTATACGAAGATTTAACACTAAAAGAGAACATCGGGTTTTACGGTGGCATTTACGGATTACGAAAACGGGAAATTGCCGAAAGAACAAAAAAAATGATTGTCCGGCTGCAACTCGGCAACATAGAAAATACACTTATTTCCGAAATTCCTCTGGGATGGAAACAGAAAATTGCATTCTCGGTAGCCACCCTGCACCACCCCGATATTGTTTTTTTAGATGAACCAACAAGTGGCGTTGACCCTATTACGCGGCGGCAATTCTGGAACTTAATCTACCAGGCGGCCGACAAGGGAATTACTGTTTTTGTAACAACGCATTATATGGACGAAGCAGAATACTGCGACAGGATTTCGATGATGGTACGCGGCAAAATTGCGGCAATGGGAACGCTCGACGAACTGCTGCTTAAACACACTGCAAAAGATATGGACGAAGTTTTTTTAAAACTGGCACGCGATTAAACAGGTATTGAATGAGAACATTTTTAGCATTTATAAAAAAGGAATTTAAACACATTTTTCGCGACAAGCGAACACTGCTTATACTTTTCGGAATGCCCATCGTTCAGGTTTTATTATTTGGATTTGCCATAACAACCGAAATAAAAGACGGAAAAATGGCAGTCTTAGATTTGGCAAAAAACAGAATGTCGCAGCAATATATCAGCAAAATTACCTCGTCGGGTTATTTTATTTTAGAGGAAAATCTGAAAAACTATTCGCAAATAGAAAAGTCGTTTAAACGTGGAACAATAAAGATTGCCCTTGTCATTCCCGAAAAATTCGCTGAAAATTTAGGAAACAATAACAGCTCGATTGTACAAGTAATTGCCGATGCATCGGACCCAAATATGGCAAATATGTTAACCTCCTATTTAAGTGGAATTTCAAATTCGTTTGCCATAGAAAACCGCCTCGTTCCCAAAATTCCCATAAAAATTGAGTCGAAAATGCTTTATAACACCGAAAACAAAAGCGTATTTATGTTTGTGCCCGGCGTAATGACCATTATTTTAATGTTAGTTTCGGCAATGATGACGTCGATAACAGTTGCCCGCGAAAAAGAGATAGGAACAATGGAAATACTTCTTGTTTCGCCACTAAAACCCGCGATAATAATTATTGGGAAAGTACTACCATACCTCGTATTATCGCTTATTAACGCCTTTACTATTTTAATGTTGGGATTTCTGGTTTTTGGTATGCCAATGGAAGGAAGCCGGATTTTATTGTTTCTGGAAATTCTGTTGTTTATTGTTACATCGCTTAGTTTGGGAATTTTAATCTCGACCATTGCACAAACGCAGCAAACGGCAATGATGATGTCGTTAATGGGGCTAATGTTACCAACTATTTTGTTGTCGGGATTTATTTTCCCGATTGAGAGTATGCCCCGGATTTTACAAATTCTAAGCAATGTAATTCCTGCAAAATGGTTTATTATAATTATAAAATCGATTATGCTAAAAGGCGTTGGTATTCGTGTTGTTTGGAAAGAGACTTTAATTTTAACAGGAACATCGTTGCTATTTATTTTAATGACCATAAAAAAGTTCAAAATAAGAATGGAGTAAAACAGGCCAATGTTAAGAACAGTTCGACATATAATCACAAAGGAGTTTAAGCAGATTTTCAGGAATAAAACCATGGTAGGATTAATATTTGGAATGCCTGTAATTCAGCTTCTTATATTCTCGTACACGGCAAATTTCGAAGTAAAGGAGATAAATATTTTTATTGAAAACCGCGACAACTCACCTACCTCGGTTGAATTTATTCATAAAATAGAAGCTTCCAAATTTTTTACATTAACCAATGTAGCAACATACAAAGACGGGCTAAAACTGATGGAGCACAACGATATTGATGTTATATTATCGATTCCCCAAAACTTTGGAAAAAATATTAATTTGGGAAAACCAACCAATATTGCAGTTGTTACAGATGCAATTAACGGAGTAAAAGCAGGCATTATTCAAAACTATTTACAAAACGTTGTTCTCCGGTTTTCGAAAGAGAAAATTACAAGTAAAGTGAAGCTGAGAAAAATGCCGGGAATTGAAATAAACAGCCACAACTGGTACAACCCCACCCTCGATTATAAGGTTTTTATGGTTCCCGGAATACTGGTAATGCTAATAACGATGACCTCGCTCTTTCTCTCGGCAATGAACATTGTTCGCGAAAAAGAGATTGGCACCATTGAACAGCTGAATGTTACACCAATAAGGAAATGGGAATTTATTTTAGGAAAACTAATGCCGTTTGTATTGCTTGGCATTGCAGAGTTTACGCTGGGTTTGCTCATTGCGTTTTTTTGGTTTCGCACACCAATAGAGGGAAGCATTGTAATGCTATATCTCTTTACAATTGTCTATTTAGTTTTAGTCCTTGGTATCGGAACCTTTATATCAACCATCACCGAAACACAGCAGCAAGCCATGTTTATTGCCTGGTTTTTTTCGGTAATATTTATATTAATGAGCGGACTGTTTACGCCCATAGAAAGTATGCCGGTGTGGGCACAACGAATTGCCGATTTCAACCCGATAAAGTATTATATTGATGTAATAAGGCTGGTAATGCTAAAAGGCAGCACATTTGTAAACGTAAGTAAACAGTTTACAATTATAGTAATTTATGCTATTGTGCTAAATGTGTTGGCAATTCTAAATTACCGGAAAACAAGCGGCTAAATAAAAGGCAACTTTGTAACTTCTGCCGGAATGGTTTTATTCCTTATTTTCACAAAAACCTGAGTTCCGAAAGCTGTATATTCGCGAGCGATGTACCCCATTCCAATTCCTTTTCCCAAAACAGGCGACATAGTTCCCGAGGTTACTTTGCCAATAACCGAACCAGCCTCGTTTAGCAATTCGTAACCGTGGCGAGGTATTCCCCTTTCGGTTAAAACAAAACCGCGCAAACGGCGTGTTACACCCTCTTTTTTCTGCATCATCAAAAACTCGCGGTCTATAAATTTCCGGTCGTGATTAAACTTGGTGATCCATCCCAATCCGGCTTCTATGGGCGAAGTGGTATCGTCAATGTCGTTACCATACAAGCAGTACCCCATCTCTAAACGCAGCGTATCGCGAGCTGCCAATCCAATGGGTTTAATACCAAACTCTTCGCCTGCTTCAAAAATGGCATTCCATATTTTCTCTGCTACATCGTTCCTAAAATAGAGTTCAAATCCACCGGCACCCGTATATCCCGTTGCCGAGATAATTACATCGTCAACCCCTGCAAATTTGTCGGTTGTAAAAGTGTAAAATTTTATTTCCGAAAGGTTTACATCGGTTAATTTCTGAAGTGCTGCTATTGCTTTTGGCCCTTGAATTGCCAACTGACTAATCGAATCGGATGCATTTTCCAATTCGGCACCCACATCGTTATGGCTCACCACCCAGTTCCAGTCTTTTTCAATATTAGAAGCATTTACAACCAACATATATTTTTCTTCCTCGTAATAATAAACCAGCAAATCGTCAACAATTCCACCTTTACCATTTGGAAAACAGCTGTATTGCGCCTGCCCTACTTTTAAATTCCGAGGGTCATTCGAAGTGATTTTATTTACCAAATCGAGTGCATTGGGGCCTTTTATCCAAAACTCGCCCATATGCGAAACATCGAAAACTCCAACAGAATTACGAACCGTCATATGTTCGTCTTTTATTCCGCTATATTCTATTGGCATTTCGTAACCGGCAAATTCAACCAATTTGGCTCCTAACTTCTTATGTATCTCATTAAATGC
>WGCT01000409.1 GCA_015493625.1 Draconibacterium sp.
GTGTTGCATAGTACTAAATATTTGTCATATATTTGCAATGCAAACAACAAGGTAAGTAACAGTAGTTTTTTAAAGATAGTTCTGTATTGTTTGCAACAAAGAAAACAAATAAACATTTTAATTAAACGAAAACAAGCAATAGAAAACAGAAATGAAGGATTATCCTTCGAAAAAAACAAAGCCATGAAAACAAATTTTAAATCAAATCAGAAAAACAATGTTCAAAAAACAGTTTTAAGGTCGGCAGCGGTAGTCGTTAGTTTTATTTTAATTAGCATAACCGTGAGTGGGCAGGATTTTTGGAGAAAACTTTTACAAACCAGCCATTTCGATGAGATTGCAATGGCAATGGTTGCAACAAAAAAAGAGGACAAAACTCCTGCTCGCCATGCCAACAATGAGGCGGCTTTTTCTTTTGAAGAAGCTACCGATCCAGTTCTAAAAGTTGAGGAGTGGATGCTTAGCAACGACTTTTTTGAGGTAGTGCAAGTTGCAAACGAAGTTGAGAGCGAGACAGAGTTGAAAATTCAGAAATGGATGTTAAACGAAGATCTGTTTCGGGTTAACGACGATTACGAAAGTGCGTTGGAAATTGAGGAGTGGATGATTTCGGACAAAACATGGGAGATTTAAACCGAGTTTACTAAACGTACAAGTTGAAAGGAATAGTTAATTAGATTACAAAATAGAGTTATGAAGTTAGAAAACGCAAAAGCACAGATGAGGAAAGGAGTTCTGGAATATTGCATTCTTTTGGTACTCGATGGCGAACCTCTCTATGCAAGCAGTATAATAAAAGCACTAAAAGAGGCTAAATTAATAGTGGTTGAAGGTACACTTTATCCGCTGTTAACCCGTCTGAAAAATGCCGGTCTGCTTGCATATCGCTGGGAAGAGTCGAAACAGGGGCCTCCTCGAAAATATTACGAGTTAACCGATAGCGGCAGAGAATTTCTGGGCGAGCTGGAAGGTTCGTGGTTAGAACTTGTCGATTCTGTAGGCAAAGTGAAAAGCAAAAAAGCATAACAATTATTCAACTATAGTAAGATGAAAACATTCATGATAAAAGATTTCACACACAGGAGCATGATTATTAAATCGCTAATTTTCTAGTCTTGTGTCTTGATTCTAGTATCTTGATTCTAATTTTTTAACAAATGAAAAAGACATTTACAATTAATATAAGCGGAACCATATTTCATATTGAGGATGACGCTTACGAAGTATTACAAAAATACCTGATAAATTTAAGAAACCATTTTGGAAATGGCGAAGAGGGAAAAGAGATTTTGGCTGATATAGAAGCCCGTATTGCAGAGATTTTTATCGAAAAATCGGCTGACGAAAAAAGTGTAGTTACCATTGAAATGGTAAACGATATTATTGAAATTATGGGAACACCCGAAGACATTACCGGAGAGGAGGGTGATGACAATACTGTTTCGCACGATGCAACGCGGAAACGGCGCTTGTATCGCGACCCCGAACACCGGGTGTTTGGCGGAGTAAGCTCGGGATTAGCGGCATATTTTAATATGGATATGGTAATAATTAGAATATTGTTTGTTGTATTGTTTTTAGTTACATCGGGTGTGGCACTGCTTGCTTATATTGTACTTTGGATTGCCGTACCAAAAGCAACAAATACCGCACAACGATTGGAAATGCGCGGACAGGAAGCCACGGTTAAGAACATCGAGAAGTCGATAAAAGAAGAGGTTGCCGAGGTAAAAGAGAGCTATAAAAAATTTAAAGAATCAGACTCCTATTCAAAAGGCAAAAAAACTGTTGAAGGCGCCGGCGATGTTGCTTATAACGTTACTAAAGTTATTCTGAAAGTAATTGTTATTGTTATTGGTGTATTTCTTATTATTTCAGGAGTCTTTGGTCTTTTAGGCTTTATCTCATCAATGATAATCGGGCATTCGTTTGTGCAGGGTTGGCCAATAATTTGGGGTCCCGAAATTCATGTTCCGGGGTATTTAAATCACCTTGTCGATCAGGGCGATGTTTCAATTGGAATGATTGCCATTGGATTTTTAACCGGAATTCCATTGCTCGCAATACTATTTATTGGTACAAAACTGGTATTCAGCTACAAAACAAACAACAAAGCCATTGGGCTGAGTATGGTTGGTGTTTGGTTAATATCGCTCGTTGTTTTAATTGTTATTTCGGCCGGACAGTTTGGGAATTTTAAAAAGCATACATCAATGCTCGAAAGCTCGACAATTCCATGCGACTCGTGCCAAACAATTTACCTAAAACTTGCCGAAGATAAGTACGAGGAGTATCCAAAATTAGATTTCGAAATGGATAATTTTGAAGTGGCGGTTGTCGACGGTGAAGAAGTTATGCTCGGCCACCCACAGTTAGATATTAAAAAATCGTGGAGTAACCATTTCACTATTTTAATAAAAAAAGCTGCTCGTGGAGCCACCCGAAACGATGCAAAAACGAGAGCCGAAAACATTATTTATCATTATCAGGTAAAAGACTCGGTTATCTATTTCGACCCCGAATTTATTTTAGATACGGATGAGAAATGGAGAAATCAGGACGTTGATATTATTATTAAAGTTCCTGAAGGAAAGACGGTTTTTATTGGCGAAGATATGGCCGAAATTATTTACGATATTAAAAATACGACACATACTTACGATGCCGACATGGTTGGCAAATTCTGGACGATGACTCCCGATGGTTTAACGTTAAAAGAATAATGCAATGAAAAGGATAATTGGAACAGTAATTTTTGTTTTTACATTGGCAGTATTTGCCGGTGCTCAAAGTAAATCGGATAAAATGTACGATGCCTTTACAAATAAAGATGGCATCTCAACTTTCTCGTTCTCAAAAAATATGCTCGATTTAATCGACCTCGATTTAGACGACGATACCAATAAAAATGTTACCGGCGACTTACACCGAATCCGGTTTATGTCGTACAATCCTGAAAAAGGAGAGATGAGTGGCGATGAGTTTATTGAAAAAGCGATTGACCTGCTACCGGCTCAGTATAAAAAGTATGTCGATGAGGAGGCTGATGAAGACGAGATGGTAGAGATTTGGCTGCTCGGGAAAAAGAATAAGTACAAAGAGTGCCATGTTTTTATTACTAACAACGATACAAAACAAATGCGGTTTGTGATTTCGTTTTATGGCAACTTTACAGTTAACGACTTAGAGAAATTAAAGGAAACCGGCGAGGATTTCTCGGAAAACAAATAGTTTTATATACGCAATAGCAATAGAGTGCCGTAAAAAAATTTTGGGTTCTGTAATCTACTCATTTTTGCTTCTTAAGATTGGATATTTACAAATATATTTTCATTCTATCTCCAAATTTGTTGCATAGTTGTTAGACTGTAAGCCCCCAATTTTGAAGAGGTTGTGACCATTTTTTAGATATGTTTTCTGTTGCCAAATAAATTAATTTCAACAAAGCCATATCGCTCGGAAAGGCACCTTTTGTTTTAGTTATTTTCCTTATCTGGCGGTGAAAACCTTCAACGGCATTAGTTGTATAAATTAGCTTTCTGATGTACTGGTTATATTGAAAATATGTGGAGAGTTCATCTCAGTTTTCATACCATGAACGGATTACAATGGGATTTTTTACCCCATATTTCTTCAAGATTTAAAAGCTCTGTTTCTGCCTGGCTTTTTGTTGGCGACTAATAAACCTTTTTTAGGTCTTTCATGAAAGATTTTTGGTCTTTGGAAGCAACGTATTTCAATGAGTTCCTGATTTGATGGATCACATATTTTTGAATCTCTGTTTTAGAGAAGATACTCAATATTGCTTCCGAAAAAACCTTTCAAATTATCAGTCGAGGCAATAAGGATATCTTTAACTCCCCGGCTTTTTATAGTAGTGCATAGCATCGAGCCAAACAATTGGGTAGACCTCTTCTAACGGACAGTTTTGCCATCTTTAACAAGAGGGATAACACGGTCGGTTATCTCACTCAAGGTCATGGCAGAAACTGCAACGTAGTACATTTCTTTTATGTGGGAAGATATGTCTCGCAAGCTCAGCCTATTGTTGGAGAAACCTATTTTCATTAAAACATTTCAAGATTATTGAACCCGCAAACCAAACAGTCCCAAAATTTTGCACCGGTAAAAGTATCCTTAAATTTCATAGCTTTCCTCGGGATTAACACCGGGGTTAATCGGTTATCTTTCAATAGCTCCTTAAAGCAAAACGAACTGTAATACCAACTGTTTTCCCGTTAAACTCGTTAATGTCGATTGCAGGTACTGTTTCAATCACACGCTTTACCTCTTCTTTAAAAAGTTCCGATTTATTATCAGTTGTTTTTTCTTTATTTTCAGGAATGGTTGAAGTTACAACAACGTCGTCTAACATAAGAAAATCCGCAGCCCGTTTTTTAACAACCTTTGCCATTTTATTTTTTCTATTAATTTCAATGTAAACAGTAACTTCCCCTTCCAAAGCTTTATCTGCTGCTGCCTTTGGATATTTAACTGCTTGTGCTATAAATTTTCGCAGTTCCAATTTATTTGTAATTGTGGTGGTATTGTATTTGGTTTTTGTCTGAATTATTATTTTGTCTTTTTTGGGTTGTTCGCCAAATAATACTTTTGTTTTATCCTCTTTCTTAACCTCAATAGAAACTATATCTTCGGGTGCAATATCGTTAATGTCTCCTTTATATTCTTTGCCGTCAACAATTACAATTTTATCGCTCGTATCGAATGTTTTGTGTTTTCGTGTTGTAATTAAAACAGCCCCGTTTTTCCCTTTCTCTCCATACAGCGATATTGAGTTTTTGTTTTTTAAGACCGAAATACTTTCAATATTGTCAGGGTCAATTTCATCGACATTCTCAACCTCTTTTCCATCAACAATATATAACGGTTCGGTATTAACCACCGTTGAAGTTATTTCCAGTAAATTAAAGGTTATAGGAACGGTGTACGGAACGGCAATATTTTTCCCGTCTTTTTCTCCGGGTTCCCAGTTGGGAAGCATATTAACAACTCTTAGCGCCTCTTTGTCGAGCAAGGGGTCAACACTTCTCGAAATATGAGGATTTGTTACTTTCCCTTTTTCAGAAATAATAAATGTAACAAAAACTTTTCCTTTAGTTCCGCTTTCCTGAGCCAGAATTGGATATTTCACGTTTTTTGAAATGAATTTTTTTAGTTCAAGTTCTCCTCCGGGAAATTGGGGCAACTTATCGGGGTCGACATAAACCGAATCTTTACAGCTATTGTTTTTCAAACCCGGCCGGTTTCGTTGGTCAGGCAATTTTGTTGCTGTAAATGTTTTACTTTTATCAACGCTTTTAATCGTTGCAACCGTAACGTGTTCAGGGGCGTTATCATCATACTTCTTTTTGTTAATCGCGTGATTCGTATTTCGAAACTCAACTTTCCAGTCGGTGTTTTGTGCAACTTCACTTTTGGTATTTTTTTTCTGAACGACTTCTGTTTTAACCTCTTTATTCGAAAGTCCCATTACCAGAATTGCCAATAAAGGGAGGACAATTAACTGCTTTAAAAAAGCATATTTGTTTTCTGTTTTCTTTTTCATCATAATAATTCTGTTTTTTAATTGCGAACCGTTTAATGCGGTTAAAAATGGTGCAACGCCTGTTCTATCGGCCAATGCAACCATTGCCAGTTGATAATTCTCGGCATCGAATTTTTGTATAATCCGGTTATCGGTTTTATATTCAAGATTGTTTTTTATGGCATCTTTTAAAAGCCAGGCAAAAGGATTAAACCACTGGACAAGGAAGAGAATTTCGGCAAAAAGAATATCGAGGGTGTGTCGTTCTTCAACGTGAATTTTTTCGTGCGAAACAATAACTTCGAGATTGTGGCTTAATAAATTTCTCTCGGAAACAACAATTTTATTGAAAAACGAGAATGGATGAACGTCTCTTTTTGTAACATTCACTTTGGTTTTAAAAAGTGTTTTTGTTTCGCTGTTATTAATAATGTGCAACGCTTTTAAATGACCCAAAATTAAATTCAATAAAAACCCTGCACCCATTAAAATATATAACCCGAAAAGATATTGATACCATTCGAAAACAAACTGTTGTGTCGTAGTTGTTTCCGTTACATTTGGTAAAAATGCAACACTGTTGAACGATACCGTTTGAACAGGTTCAACATATTTTATTGTAGTGAATGTAATGAGGGGAATGATAAAACTCGACGCCATTGAAGCAGACAGGTAAATGCGGTTAAACAAAAACTGTTTTTTGTTTTTAAAGAGCAATAGAAAAACAAGATAAAATGCGCCGGCAGCCACTGCCGATTTCCCAATATATACAAGGTAGTTTTCCATTACTTTTGCTCTTTAATTAATCGAACCAACTCGTCAATCTCATTGTCCGACAACCCCTTCTCTTTTACAAAAAATGCTACTGCACTTTTATACGAGTTGTCGAAATAGTCGGTAACAATCTGGCTCATAAACGAACGACGGTACTCCTCTTTCGAGATTAATGGAAAATACTGGTAAGTGTTGCCGTACTGTTTAAAGCCTACAACTCCTTTTTCCTGTAACAACCGCACCAGCGACGAAATTGTGTTGTAGTGTGGTTTTGGATCGGGGTATTTCTCAATTATCTCTTTTACAAAAGCTCTCTCCAGTTTCCAGAGAATTTTCATTAGCTCTTCCTCTTTTCGTGTAAGTTTTTTCATTGCTTCAGTTTTAATATTGCTATTTCAAATAAACAAGTTTTAAAAAGCTCATAACAAACATACAACTGTTTTTTCAGTTATCAAACTGTTTTGTCAGTTATTTAACTGAAAAAACAGTTTTTCGAAGTAAGAGTTAAATTTAATATGGGCAGATGTGGTTATGATTTTGGCAGTATTCCAGGCATTAATACATCTTTAAAGGTTGTCCTACTTTTAGAATTGCATTTTCAGAAATATTATTTATTCGGCAAATATGGTTAATCGACATATTAAACCGGTGCGAGATTCGCCATAACGAGTCGCCGTAACGAACTGTATAATATTGAGGAACACCGGGTTTAATCGAATATCCTTTTGGAATTAGCTTTCGTTGTAATTGTGCAATACTTTTTACCGAAACTACATCGTCTCTAATTTCTCCTGTTTTAAAATTATAAATCAATTCGGGGTCGTACGCATGGTCGTGTTCCCGAATCTCGAAATGAAGGTGGCTGCCGGTTGCCCGCCCGGTGCTTCCGGCCCGCCCGATTGGCTCGTTTTTGTTTACCCAGATACCGGCTTTTACCAAAAATTTTGAAAGATGTGCATAGTATGTTTTAATATTTTTTGCATGCTGAATAACAATTAAATTTCCAAAACTATAGTGGTAACGTGCGCTGATAACACGTCCCTCGAATGCGGCGCGAACGGTGTCTCCGGTGGCACTTCGAATATCGAGACCTTTGTGCATTCGCCCGTGCCGTGGTCCAAACCTGCTTGTTATTTTATTGCGAACAGGAAATGCAAATTTCGAAAGCATTATTCCGGTGGTTAAACTATGGTCGAATTGTGGCCCCGATAAATTCAGACCTCTTTTTTCGACCTCTGCAATGGTTAATGGATACTCCTCGCCAGGCACAATTACCAACGAGTCGGTATTAACATATTGTGCCTGTACTGCAATTGAGCAGATAAAAAAGAAGAAAATAAGCAGTGCCGGCTTTCGTATCATTTGGCAAAAAAACTGAAAATATTTTTGAAATAAAAATTAAGAAATGAAGTTGTTTAAAATTCAAGATAATTTTCGAGGGTGACATATTGCTTTTACACCCAAAATCCGGTTTTTCTGAATAACCAAAGTTATCAAACACAAGATTACGACAGATATTTTGCTTATTGCGTGATTCTCTTACGGCAGGAATATCCTGTTTTATCCTGTGAGTCCTACACAATCTATCTGATATTCTTTATATTTTTTTTGATTCCTGCTTTCTCTGAGTTCGTTACAATTCTACATGTTCTGTTGTGTAGATAATTCGATACTTGAAAAAACGTGTCGGTATATTACTTTTTTATATTTTCAATGGCAAAATTAATTCGCGCTAAAGTCTCTTCTTTTCCCAACAAATGGCAAATTACAAACAAATCGGGGCCCAAATTACCACCTACCAAACTCAATCGCAACGGATTCATAATGGCTCCAAATCCCCACTCTTTTTCGTTCATAAATACCGAAAATACCTCTTTTAATGTTTCAGCACTCCAGTTGTTAACCGAAGAAAAAAGTGCAACAATCTCGCGTAATTTTTCAGGTGTATCTTCTTTCCATCGTTTTTTTACTGTTTTAGTATCATATTCGGTGGGAGCCTTAAAAAAGTAGTACCCTTGTTCCCACAGTTCCGATACAAAATGGCACCGTTCTTTTATTTCGGCAACAACTGCCGTCGTTTTTTCGTCTGTTGCTTCTACTCCTTTTTCGGCCAAAACAACCTTAAAAAGTTTGGTTAACTCTTCAACCGATTTTTGCTGAAAATAGTGTTTGTTAAACCATTTTGCTTTTTCGGGGTCGAATCGTGAACCCGATTTTACCACGCGTTCCAAACTAAAAATTTTGGTTAATTCATCGAGTGAAAAGAACTCCTGTTCGTTGCCCGGATTCCATCCCAACATGGCAAGCATATTTATAAAAGCTTCGGCAAAATATCCCTCTTCGCGGTATCCTTTCGAAACGTCGCCTGTTTTCGGGTCGGTCCACTCGAGCGGAAATACCGGAAATCCCAATTTGTCGCCATCGCGTTTGCTTAGTTTCCCTTTTCCTACCGGCTTTAAAATTAGTGGCAGGTGGGCAAATTTCGGCTGTGTCTCTTCCCAGCCCAAAGCGCGGTACAGCAAAACGTGCAGCGGCATCGACGGCAACCACTCTTCGCCTCTGATAACATGTGTAATTTCCATTAAATGGTCGTCAACAACATTTGCCAAATGGTACGTTGGCATTCCGTCCGACTTAAAGAGCACTTTATCGTCGAGGCTTTTTGTGGTGTTAAAAGTTACTCTTCCACGTATTAAGTCTATCTCGGTAACATCTTCATTGGCAGGCATTTTAAAGCGGATTACATAGTTTTCGCCCGCGTCAATCTTTTGCTGAACTTCAGTTTCCGAAAGTTTTATCGAATTGTTTAATTCTTCGCGCGTAGCAATTCCATACGAAAAAGTTTCTTTGTTTGCTTCTGCCTCTTTTCGTAACGAGTCAATCTCTTCGGCGGTATCGAATGCGTAATATGCCCACCCCGATTCAACCAACTGCTCGGCATATGCTTTATACATCGCCTTTCTTTCGCTCTGGCGGTACGGCCCAAAATTGCCGCCAATTCCCGGCCCTTCATCTGGATTTAACCCGCACCAATTTAAGCTTTCAATAATATACTTTTCGGCTCTCGGCACATAGCGCGTTTGGTCGGTATCCTCAATTCTGAGAATAAAATCGCCACCCTGCTTCTTTGCAAAAAGATAATTAAAAAGAGCCGTGCGCACACCACCCATATGTAGTGGCCCTGTTGGACTTGGGGCAAATCTCACCCGAATTTTTCTATCACTCATTTTTTATGTTGCTATTTTTTGCAAAGATAGAAGAAATTCATCGACAGAAGAATCGATAATGCGTTTTGAACAGCCTTTAAGGTGCAGGACTCAAATAATCTCTTCAGAAAAAAGAGATTATTTGAAAATATATTAAACAAATACTCAATAATATTATTTCACTCTAAAAACAGTAAAGAAACTTTAAAAAATTACAAAATGAAAAAATTATTATCGATTGCAATCATCTTAATTGCAACTGCAACAATGGCATTCTCACAGATTCAACAAGAAGAAATTGACTATTATCAGTCTATTTTTGGAATGGAGAAGAAAGGAGTTGTTGCCAACTTTATTAAATTAGACGAAACAGATTCTTTCTGGAAGATTTACGATGCTTACGAAAAAGAACGTAAAGAGATTGGCCAAAAACAGATTAATTTATTATTGGAATATGCAAAGCATTACGAAACGTTAACCGATGATAAAACTGATGATTTGGTTAAAGAATCGATGCATATCAGAAAATTGTCGAGCAATTTAATTGCTAAGTATTATAAAAAAGTAAAAAAGGAAAAGGGTTCGAAAATAGCCGCACAGTTTTATCAAATTGAAAACTATTTTGTTATTGCAGTTCGTGCCCAATTGTATTCCGACGTACCTTTAATTGGTGAATTGGAATAAAAAAAATTAAGAGAATACCATAAAAGCCCGGTTTAATTAATTTTAAGTCAGGCTTTTATTGTGAAAAAACAAATATTCCCGACAGGTTAACCTGCTTGAGTATATATAATATTTTTATAATATGAAAACACGAATAATAGTTAGTTTAATTACGATTTTATTTCTTTGGTCGTGTGCAACAACCATGAAATATACCTGGACGAAAGAAAATTACAAGGGAAAGAAATTTAATAAAGTGTTGGTAATTGTTCATTCGCAAACAGCTCAAGGTAGAATTGCCGGCGAAAATGCCATTGTTGAGGAGTTAAAAAAAGAGGGCATTAATGCTACAAACAGTTTAACCGTTTTTCCTCAAATGGCAAATAAAGGGAGCTTGAGTGAAGATGAAATTGAGGCAAAAATTATTGATAACGGTTACGACGGAGTATTGGTAACTTCGCTTGTTGATGCAAATACAAAAGAAGTTCGCGAAGGAGGAGAGATTTATCCTCAGCCGGTTACTTATCGATACGGACGACGCATTCGTACCGGTTATGTTCATATGCAAGAACCGGAATACTATCGTCAGGAGACTACTTATCTTTTTGAAACACAGCTGTTTGATGCTTCTGATAAAGCAAACAGAAAAGAGGTTGTTTGGTCGGGTCAATCAAAATTAACCGATCCGGCATCTGCCGAGTCTGCAGCAAGTAGTTATTCGAAAACATTGGTAAAAACTCTTGTCGAATCGGGGCTGATGAAATAAAAACCTTGTTAAAAAGGAATGGCAAAAGTGAAATCAATAAATATAAATTGTTTGTTTATTGAATAGTTGGGTAATAGGTCAGTAGTTAAAGAGTATTAATTTAAAATTGTTTTAATTATGAAAACACGAATAGTTATTAGTTTATTTGCCATGATATTTCTTTGGTCGTGTGCAACATCGATGAAATATACATGGACAAAGGAAAATTTTGAGGGAAAGCACTTCAATAAAATTTTAGTGTTAACGCTAACAAAAAATCTTCAGTCGCGAACTCAGTTCGAAAATACAGTAGTAAAATATCTGGCTGAAGAGGGAATTAATGCCACTAACAGTTTATCGGTGTTCACTCCTGTTGAAAACTACGAAAAGCTTTCAGAAAAAGAGATTGGGGAGAGAATAAAAAACGGGAATTACGATGGAGTGCTGATAACAACCTTAATCGATATTAATACGCAGGATGTTATGGTAAACAATAGCGCTGCATATTATCCTATGCCTTATGCATATGGTTACCGAAGTTATATTTACTCGGGGTACGGACACATGTATGCACCCGACTACTATCGTCAACAAAAAACGTATGTGCTCGAGTCGCGTTTATACGATGTAACTGCCGAGAGTGCCAAAGAAGCTATTGTTTGGTCGGGGCAGTCATCGCTAACCGACCCGTCTTCTTCCGATTCGGCTTCAAAAAGCTATGCCGACAGATTAGTTAATACACTGATTAAATCGGGAGTAATAAAAAAATAGGTTAAAAGAAGGAGTTCTTCATTTCCCTGCTAAAACATAAAATGCCATTCGTTACAAAGCAAATGGCATTTTTTTTGAACTTCTTTCAGGGAGAAGAATAAAAGAAAAGGCAGTCAGAATGCAAAATGGTTGATAGAAACCTCTATTTTGTGAACGTATTTTAAATAACGACGAAGAAAACGCTGCTAAAATAAACTAAGCAGTAAAAATTACAGTATCGGTAGCCTGTAATTTTAGTTACTAAAACAAAAGCTGATAGAAATATTTTAAATTAATTCTGATGAAAAGAATACTCCTAATTGTTGCTCTGCTTATTGCAGGAGCAACTGCTCAGTCGCAGGTATTAATTACACTTTTACTGGGCGATAAACTTAACTCCGACAACCTCGAATTCGGACTGGAAGGAGGTCTCAACTGGTCGTCAATTTCGGGAATGGAAACCAATAATCTTTCCCGTAATTTTAATCTTGGGTTCTACTTCGATCTCCGTATAAAAAACCAATGGTGGTTCTATACCGGGGTTTTAGTAAAATCGAATTTGGGAGTTGATAAGCTTACCGATACCGATTTAATTAAATTGGGAGCCACAAAATATACCGATATTGACGGCGTTCCTTTAATGGGAGATTATAGTCATCAAATGAAAACTTTTTTAGTTCCTGCATTGCTTAAATATAAATTTAAAAACCATTTTTATACTGAATTTGGCCCTCAATTTGGATTGGTTTATAAATCGTGGATTGAATTTCAATCGGACGTAGATGGTAAAGATGCAATAATAAAAGAGTACAATAGAGACAAGGTGAACAGAATAGATGCGGGATTGATGCTTGGTGCCGGTTATACACTTTTAAAAGGTACCGGATGGACAATTGGCGCAAAATATTACTATGGATTTGTAAATACTTATAAAGGTATTCCGGGAACAAAAAACAGCTCAATTTTTCTAAAACTAAATATCCCGATTGGTGCGGGAGAACCAACAAAAAAAGAATAAACCTGTTAAGGTTAAACAAGTATTAAAAAAATTACAAAGAAAACAGTTATGAAAAAAATTACAATTCTTGCAGCAATTTTGCTCAGTAGCACAATAATGCTTTTTGCTCAATCGGTTGAAATAACTCCAATTATTGGCTACACGTTTAGTGGAACTGTTCATGGGTATTATGGAACATTCGATGTAAAAGACGATATGTCGTATGGAGGTATTTTAAGTGTTGAAGTAGATCACATGTCGTTTATCGAACTCAGCTATCAGCGCGCCGACTCGCGGGTTGTTACTTCGAATTATTATGGCGATGGGTGGAACGAAGCAAATATGGCCTTTGAACATTACCAAGTGGGAGCGTTACGCGAATTTAAAGAAGGGAAAGTTGTTCCGTTTGCAAAACTATCGCTTGGAACAACCCGATACATTCAAACTTCAAAAGGGAACAACCGATATTGGCTGTTTTCAACCGCATTAGGAGTTGGCGCAAAAATATTTCTTAGCGACAGAATTGGGTTACGTATTCACGGAAACTTAACCCTTCCGTTAGAATTTAGCGGTGGCGGAATTTTTTGCGGTATTGGTAGCGGAGGCAGTGGTTGTTCTACAAACGTTGCATTTAATGTTCCACTCGTACATTGGGATATGGGAGCAGGTTTAATTTTCCGGCTGCAAAATTAATATACTGTCGTTTAACGAGGCAGAACTTTTTATTCTGCTTAGTCTCTTCTTTTGTTTTCGGTTCCACAATGTATATTAAAACGAAATGCAGTATGATTTAGGAATGTTGTTGAGTAACAAAATTTTTTTACAATGAAACAGTATGTTTTTATTCTCTTTCTGTTTGTGTTTTCAATTTCGAATGCACAAGAGAAAGAACCAGAACTAAAATGGCCGCGCGAAATAGAAAGTGGCGAATACACAATTACCCTGTACCAGGCACAAATGGAAACATTGGAAAATAATATTCTGAAAGGAAGAATGGCTCTGTCGATTAAAAATAAAAAAGATGAGATTATTTTTGGGGCACTCTGGTTTACTGCCCGTCTTTCAACCGATTTGGAAACACGAATTGCCATTTTGGAAAAAATAGAAATTCCAAAAGTGAAGTTTCCCGATATTAAAGATGAAACAAAACTTGAAATGCTTAAATCGGTAATTATTGCCGACCTCGAATCGATAAACTTGAAAATGTCGATCGACCGGATTCTTTCGAGTATCGAATCGGTTGAAACCGAAAAAAAACTGGGAGAAAAATTAGATAACAATCCACCCGAGATATTTTTTAGAACTTCGCCAACAGTTTTGGTTATTATCGATGGCGACCCGATTTATAAAAAGGTTGAAGGTTCGAAGATCGAAAGCGTAATTAATACTCCATTTCTTATTTTAAAAGACAAAAAGAGTTTTTATATCCACGGAGGAGACTATTGGTACAAATCGGAAAAACTAACCTCTGAAGATTGGAAAGTTACCAAATCGGTACCCAAAGAGGTTAAAAAAATAGCAGAGAAAATGATTGATAAGCAGGAAGCTCCGAAAACAGAAGGAGACAGCAACGAAATTCCTGATATCATTGTAACAACAAAACCATCGGAACTTATTTCATCGACAGGGAAATTACAATATGAACCAATAAAAGAGACATCGCTTTTATTTGTAAAGAATTCGGAAAACGATATTCTTTTGGATATAAACTCTCAACACCATTTTGTATTGATAAATGGCCGCTGGTACAGTTCTAAATCGATGACAGATGGTGATTGGAAATTTATTCAGCCCGACTCGCTTCCTAAAGATTTTGCAAATATCCCATCTGATGCGACAATTGCTTCAGTTAAAGTGAGTGTGCCGGGAACACCCGAAGCACAGGAAGCTGTTTACGAACAGCAAATGCCGCAAACTGCTGTCGTCGACCGGAAAACAGCCACAACTAAAGTAGAATACGATGGAAAACCAAAGTTTGAAAAAATTGATGGAACCGATGTTCAATATGCTGTAAATACTGAGAGTTCGGTAATTTTAGTAAATAAAACTTACTATTGTGTCGATGAGGGTGTTTGGTTCAAATCGTCGAAGCCTGATGGGCCATGGGAAGTTGCAGACTCGCGACCCGAAGAGGTGGAAAAAATACCACCAAGTGCTCCGGTTTACAACATTAAATATGTATATGTTTACGACTCTACTCCCGATGTTGTTTATGTTGGATATACACCCGGATATTGCCATTCGTATGTTTATGGTGGTGTAGTAGTTTACGGAACAGGTTACTATTACCGCCCATGGTATGGAGCCTATTATTATCCACGTCCGGTAACATATGGTTTTGGAGTTCATTATAATCCGTACACAGGTTGGGGCTTTTCTGTAGGTGTTAGTTATGGTTGGTTTTCAATCTCAATGCATAGTCATTACCATTCGTATTGGGGGCCTGCAGGTTATCGACATGGTTACCGACACGGTTATCACCATGGTTATCATCATGGCTATCATAATGGCTACAGGGCCGGATACCGGAGAGGTGTGCAGAATTCAAGAAATCTCTATAAATCGAGACCGGGAATCAATCCCCCTTCAAGTGGCAGAAACCGACCTTCTACAAGGCCGGTTAATGGGAGAACACCTCGTCCTTCGAACAAGCCAAACAATATTTACACCGATAAAAAGGGGAATATTTATTCGCGAGATAAGAATGGTAACTGGACACAAAAAAATAAGCGTCCTGCTACCACTCGTCCGTCGACTAAACCAAATACCCGGCCGGGAAATACACCCACTATCCGACCAAGTACGAGGCCGGCACAACCCACCCAACGCCCATCAACAAGGCCGGCGCCAAGTACCCGGCCAAGTAACCAGCTTCAGCGCGACTACCAGCGACGAAGCAGAGGAAATACAAATTACAATAATTACCGCAACAGCAGACCTGCTTCGCGACCTGCAACAAGGGCTCCTTCGAGAATGCGACGACGATAATTTGAAAGAGAAATAAAATGAGAGGTTGAGTTTTGTATTCAACCTCTTATTTTGTGTTGTATTCAGTTATTATTTTTACAAATTTTATCGTTAAAATTTGTAAAAAACGACAACCCAAAACTTTTTGTATGTAGTTTATAAATCGAATTTCTTTAAATTGCAATGTAGAAAGATAGAAATTGAGATGGAAAAATTACAGTGGACAAAAGATATTTTCGGGTCGAAACTGGATATTTGGCAGGGCAACGAAGAGATTGGAAAAATTAATTGGGAAAACATGGTAAGTTCGAAAGCACAAGCAATAATAAATGGAAGATTGTTTGCGCTCAACCGGGAGTTTTTTCTTTCGAAGCTAGAAATTTTTAATGCAAACGACCATTCTCTTTTGGGAATGGTAATGATAAATATATTTAATCCGCGCAGCGATGTTGTTATTAACGGAAAGCGTTTTGAACTGGAAATTCAAAACTTCTGGCAGTCGCGCTGGTCGTGGAAATTTAATGGCGAAGAGATAATTGTTTTTACATCGAATGAATTTATTACCAAAGACAAAGGCACAATTGAGCTCTTATCGGGATTTACCGACGAGGTAGAAATTTTAATCTTGCTTGGGCTATTTGTGCGGAACCAGTTTATCCTTTTTATGCTGCTGGGAATTACTGTGGCTCTTTTGGTATTTTTATAGTTTTACGGACAATAAAATATGTCTTTTGGTTAACCCATATATTCGTTTCAATAAGCCGCTTATTGCTGTATTCTGTCCGTTCAATCATTAATCGTTACCGTTTGTTTTATTTTGTTTATGGTTGAATTATTAATTCTATCTTTGTTAGTATGAGACGGTATAATGCAATAATTGTTGATGATGAAATTAATTTGCAGCGAACACTAGAAATTCTAATTAGTCAAAATTGCCCTGAGATAAACATAATTGGCAAAGCAATCTCTGCCGAGGCGGGGCGCGAACTTTTAAAAAACAATCAGGTTGATGTTATTTTTCTAGATATTTCGATGCCCGGAGAAAATGGGTTCGATTTTGTTGCAAGCATTCAAAAAGAGCAGTATGCAATAATTTTTGTTACGGCATACGAAGAGTATGCGCTGAAAGCAATAAAAGCCAATGCAATTGATTATTTACTTAAACCGGTAAACCCTGAAGAACTGAGCAATGCAGTTAAAAAAGTAGTTTTTTCTCTTAAACTAAGAAACAGCAAAAAAGAGCTGCAAGCCGTTTATAGCGAGTCGTTAAATAATTTTATTTTGCAAATGCAAAAAAATGATGAAGCAATATCACGAATTACGGTCGACGAAAAATTTGGATTCAGGGTTGTAGAGTTAGATGCAATCCGGTTTATAGAAGCCGATGGCAATTATACTATTTTTCACCTTTCAAATTTAGAAAAGATAGTATCAAGCAAGTCGTTGGGTGAATATGGAAAAATAGTAGACTCCGATAAGTTTTTTCGTATCCACAGGTCGACCATAATAAATTTAGACTATCTGAAAGGTTTCTCGAGTTACCAAGGTAACTATGTTATTTTAGACAACGATACAAAACTCACAATTTCGAGACGACGTTACTCGGAATTTCGAGAAGTTGTATCAACACGTGCAAAATCTGTTGATTCGTGAAAAGAGTTCTATTTATATTAACACTTTTATTTGTTGTGTCTCAAATTGTTGAAGCACAAAATCCGTTTGTTACTCACTATACTATATCAAACGGATTACCATCGAACGATGTGTATTGTTCATATCAAGATAGAGATGGATTTATGTGGTTTGGAACCCGGGGAGGAGTTGCACAATTCGACGGAAACAACTTTCGGTATTTTTCAAAGGAAGAAGGATTAAATATGGGGCCGGTTTTGCGGATGAAGGAAGATATTGAAGGAAGACTTTGGTTTTTAAATTACGATGGAAGTTTAAATTTTGTCTTTAACAACAAAATACACAACAACAAAAATACCCCTTTCTTAAAAGAGTTAAAAACAAATTTCTATTATACCGATTTTTTTCAAGACAAAGATTCTACACTTTATTTTTACAATCCGTCAGGCGAAGTATTTGAAGTTAAGAACAACGAGTTAGTTGATTATAATCATTATGTTTTCAGCAGAAAAAGATATTTTTCAACCCTCTTGTACCTAAACAAAACAGTTGATGATAAATTTGTTTTATGGTCGGCTGCCGGTATATTTAAGCTAAAAAATTTGGATGATTCGTTAACACAAATAAAAACCGAATTGTACCCTTTAAAGGTTTTTAAGAAGAACAAATTGGAAAGTATTGTATTGGACCAGCATAATTTTATCAATATTTTTAAAGGGACAAAATTATCAAAAAGCAGAATTCAAAGACTGAGTTCAAGTCTTATTAGTTCTATTGCTGTCGATGATCAAAATTATTTATGGGTTGCATCGTATAATAAAGGTGTTTATTGTTATAAAAACGACAGTATAGTACTACATCTTCCCATAAAATATACTCAAAATATAGTTTTCGACAACGAGAACAATATCTGGATTGCATCGAACCAAGAAGGTGTATATAAGATTAACCGGGATATTCTAAAATATAAATTTATTACCAATAAACAGTTTGAGGGAAGAGGAATTACCGATTTGGCCGCATCGAACCAAAATGGAATTTGGGCAACTAATGGCGAAGAACTTTTCTATATTCTCAATCAAAAGAGATTCCCGATAAAAATTAATATTGGTGGCCAAATTTTAGACAATATTTATCAGCTAAAAAACAATTCAATTATTTTAGGAGGATCGGGACTCAACATGAGCATACTAAAGAACGTTAAAGTTGACGAAGAAAGGAAAAAAATTAAGTTTACATCGTCGGAGAAATTTAATTTCAGAGTGAGATCTCCTGTCATCGATTCCTCTGAAAATTTTCTTTATTCAGCAATTAACGATCTTTTTATTAAGGTTAACCTCAATAACTTATATGATACTCATATCTTTAAAATTTCCAAAGGACGAATAAATAGTGTTTTTTTTAATAGAAAAAACGAGTTAATTGTAAATACCAATAAATTTTATTTGTATAAAGATTCAATTTATTTGGGTAAAGATTATCAGCGTTTTAACGGGAAGCTTGTTTCTTCTCATTTGGTTATCGATAAAAACAATGAGTTATTGAATTTACAAAACGACGGGATTTATTTAATTAGAGATTCCGGTTCATACAATTTATTAGAGAGTTATGCATCCTCAATCGATTATCAGGTTAAAAAAATGTTTTATTCCGACTCAACACTGTTCTTTTCTACCATGAGAACTGTCTACTTTATTTCAAATATTTTTAATGTTGTTAAAGGAAAGCCCATTCATTTGAGTCGTTTAAACATTGAGTTTAACGATGTTAACGATATTTTTTGTAAAGATAATATGCTCTATATTGCATCGGACGACGGATTGACATTTATTCCGATTGACGAGTGTGTAAATGCATCGGTAAAATTACCGAAACCCTATTTGTATAAAGTTGCATTAAATGATAAAGTGTACGATCTCTCGGCTGGAGTTGTAGAGTTTAAAACTAATAAACGATTAAGCATTGAGTTTTCAAGTTTAAATTACTCTTCAATTCCTTCGAACTATTCGTATAAGCTGGAAGGTGTTGACAAGGATTGGATTAACGGAAACGAAACAAAAGTTGTTTATTTAAATCTTGCACCGGGGGAATACGTATTTAAAGTAAAATCGAGAAAAAACAGACAAGAATTTAGCAATGTTGTTCAGCTTCCGATTATTGTTAATCCAACACTAATTCAACGTCCGGCAGCAAAACTTGTTTTATTCCTTTTAATTGTTTTTCTCGTTTTTATTTTTGTTTTGGGGGGATACCGGCGAAAAATGAAGAAAAAAGAGACCGACTATCTTTTAACCACACTTGAGAATAAAGCACTACAGTCGATGATGAATCCTCATTTCATTTTTAATGCACTGGGGTCTATTCAGGGGTATTTGCTTCAAAATAAATCGGTTGAGGCTGGTACTTATTTATCGCAGTTTGCACGCTTAATACGCCAAAATATGAACTCGTTAAAGTCGAACTCAATTTGTGTCGACGATGAAATTGACAGGTTAAGAAATTATATTGAGCTGGAGAAACTACGAATGAATAACAAATTTGAGTATCAAATTGAAGTCGATGAGAATTTAGAAAGTTACGATATTTATATTCCATCTATGATTATTCAACCCTTTGTGGAAAATGCAATTTGGCATGGTATCTCGTCTATGGCCAAAGATGGAAAGTTGAAAATTGTTTTTAATTATATTGAAGGGGAAAGCATTGAAGTTTTAGTTGAAGATAATGGTATTGGATTAGCGAACGAACAGAAAAAGGAAAAGAGAGGAAACGGGTTACATATGGGGGTTGAATTAACCCAAAAGAGGTTGAAATTAATTGGAGAACGACAGGGTGTAGATGCCGGTATTTCGACAAAAGACTTAACCCGTTCAGTTGAATTTCCCGGAACTCAAGTGCGAATTATTATTCCAATAGTATATAGCAGCATCTAAATATTGTTGTTCTCTGAGATTTTGTAAAAACCATTTACTAATTATTCTCTACCGTTTATTTCGGGTTTTATGCCACTCAATAATTTGCAAATTTTATTTAAGCTTTAAATATTACTATTGCTATTACAAAAAGGTTCTTTATTTCTTGTATAAGATTTTGTTTAAGAATGGAAAATAAAAAGTAAAGGTTAAGATATATTTCCCCAACAATTAAATTCCTTAAATCTGTGCACTACTCTTGAACAATCTTAGCTGCTGTTAATTCAATATCATCCCTCTCTCCTACGAATAGAACACAACAACAGTAGTTATTGAAAAACACACCTACACAGTAAAGGAAGATTGAGAGTCTCAAAACCGGTTTCATCTACGAAACCGGTTTTTTTTTGTTGGGCATGGTAATATACTCAACCCGACACTTTTCAAGGTAGATTTACCGCTTAATAATCTTAAATGTTTGCAGTGGTTGTTGCCCGCTGTTTAGTTTTAAAATATACGAACCTCCTGCATACTCTGTCATATCAATTTTTTCATCGGTCGATTCTATGTTTTTTTGCTGAATCAATCGCCCCGCCAAATCGAAAAGCAGATAGGTTGGTTTCTCCACCACTTTACTAAAATGTACGGTAACATAATCGGATGTTGGGTTGGGATAGACTTTAATTTCTACCCCGGCAACCTGAATCTCATTCACTGCAGTAACTGTAAGTTTACTTTGGTGAAATCCCTGTGTTAGCGTAGTTGTCCCATCGGAAACGGTTGCTGTAATTGGCTCGCCAATGGTCCAACTCACCTCTGTTCCGGCAGCCGTTGCTGTACCTCCGTTTGCCGAAACTACCTTTTGGGCACCGGCACTGCTTGCTGCACAAAACAGTAATATTGTTAAATAATAAATTACTTTATTCATAATATTGTTGTTTAAATTCATAAATATTAAGGCAAACGTCAACTGTTTTATCATAGTTTATAAATCACAAAATGAAATGCATCCTTAATTTGTGTACCAAGAGTATTGTAAATATAGACCAACAGTTTACCTCCGCTTGCACCTGTAGTTGTCATAACCGGAGATATTCCCAAAGCTTCAATAGTGCATACATAGCCGGTTTGCGAATACGACTCTCCTGAAATAGATATTTCGTAATGATCGGTTACCCAGGTACTGCTTACATTATTGGTAGCGTTATTAACACTGCCACCAGTATTAATTACACCATAAGCAATTGGCAAAGAAACATTTGTAGTACCACTTGTTATTGTACCGCTTATATGTGTATTGCCGTTTTTATAAACGGTTACTGCATTAGCTCTGTGTGCACCATCCTTTCCATTCCCAATCTCAAATAACGGGTCTGTTTCTACCCAATTATGCGGATTTCCATTATTACCAACATTATTTCGCCCAATGGCAGTTAAGAGATATGAATCAGCCAAAGTATTATATCCCATAGCAGTGGAATATGCACCGGAAGCTGTTGTTGAACGTCCCATAGCAGTGCAATAATCACTGGAAGCTGTTGTTTCTTCTCCCATAGTAGTGGAATATGATCCGGAAGCTGTTGTATAAGATCCCATAGCAATGGAGGTACCGCCTGAAGCTGTTGATCCATGTCCCATAGCAGTGGAATATTGACCAGTAGCTTTTGTTATATATCCTAAAGCAGTAGAATTTTCTTCGGAAGCTCTTGTTTGACGTCCCATAGCAGTGGAATTTTGACCAGAAGCTATTGTAGAATTTCCCATAGCAGTGGAATTAGCTCCGGAAGCTGTTGTACTAGATCCCATAGCAGTGGAACAAGATATGGACGCTGTTGTACTATATCCCATAGCAGTGGAAAAATCGCCAATATTTGCATCATCCCACTTAGTTCCTTTAACATATCCGGCTCTAAAAGCAGATTTCTTTGGATACCACATCATTCTTGTGCCTGTTCCCAGGTTTAATACTGTTCCGTTGTCATAAGTCCCTTGGAATAATACTCCGTCGTTACCGGTTACATGTAGAGCAGCACTTGGATTTTCAGTACCAATGCCAACCTTATCAGTACTTGTGCTTAGTCTTACAACGCTTCCGTCATCTGTCCAGCCACTTGTATTGGTGGCGGTTGGTAGAGTTATTGTATTTCCCCCATCTATCGATAAATCGTTTCCTGAAAGCGAAAGGGTTTGGTCGTCGGTTAAATCGCCTGTAACAGAAAGCGGGCTGGCGGTAGTACCATTGCCCGATAGCGTTGCATCGGTTTTAACGGTTTGGGCTCCCCAGTTGTCGCCGCCACCGCTACCCGAAGTTGGCAAAGTTACCGAACCGCCACCAGCAGA
>WGCT01000410.1 GCA_015493625.1 Draconibacterium sp.
CACATAGCTTTTCTCCCGATGTACATCGAGACTGACTGGTTCTTTTCCCTTTTCTTCGGCAAATAACTCAACCATCTGTTGGCTGAAGCCAACGGCAAAGGATATTTGTACAATTAATTATTGTTGTTCAAAAAAATATTCAACCATCTATTTACCACTACTATTTCTAAATATTGTCAGCTTATCCGAGTCGAGCATTTCTGTTGCAACAACTTCTCCCGCAACCTGTGGAGCTTTTACTCCCGAATAAAAAAACTTGTCTCCCGAGAACAGGTGAATCTCATCCCATATTTTCGTTTCGATAAAACTTTCAATCAGTTGCTTACCACCCTCAACAATTACCGATTGAATATTTAGTTTATACAACTCGTTTAAAATTTGCGGAATAATATTTTTTTGAAAATCTATTTTTTTGAATTCGAGATTTGTGCCGGCATCGTTTTTTATGGAGTTAAAAACAACTGTTTTCTCCAATTTGTCGAATAAATTCAGCGCTTGCGGCAATTGAAGTTCCCTGTCGAGCAAAATACGGAGCGGATTTTTACCTTTCCAGTTTCGAACCGTTAACGAAGGATTATCTTTTTCGGCTGTTTTTCTTCCCACCAAAACGGCTCCCTCAACCGACCGAATTTTATGCACCAGTCGCAATGCCAGGCTGCCTGTTATCCACGTGGGTTCGCCAAACTCTTTTTGGCTACGGTCGATATCGATAAACCCGTCGGTTGTTTGCGCCCATTTTAAAATTATAAAAGGTCGCTTTTTTTCGTGAAAAGTAAAAAACCGTTTATTCAGCTCGCGACATTGGTTTTCTAAAACGCCAAGTTTTACTTTCACCCCGCCGCGTTTTAATTTATTAATCCCCTCGCCAGCCACTTCAACAAACGGGTCGATTGTTCCAATTACCACACGCGGAATCCGGCTGGCAACAATTAAGTCGGAGCACGGTGGAGTTAGTCCGAAATGGGCGCACGGTTCAAGCGTTACATAAATAGTGCTTTGGGTTAAAAGTTCCCTGTTCGAAACCGAATTTATTGCATTAACTTCGGCGTGTGGCCCGCCATGTTTCTGATGATAACCTTCGCCAATAATTCTGCCATTATAAACAATTACCGCCCCAACCATTGGATTTGGAGCTGTTTCTCCGGCTCCCAGTTTCGCCAGTTCTATGCAGCGACTCATATATTTTTCGTCGGTTGTCATTCAAATGCAAGATTCTATTTTAACTTTACATCGCCAAAAATAAACAATGCAAGCGACTATTCAACATATAAAAAAAGAATTAGCGGGAATATATCCCAAAACCGAAATTGAAGGTTTTACCCGACTGCTATTCGAATGGGTTTATGGCTGGGATTATTCCACTCAAATACTAAACAGAGACCACAAAATTGAGGCAACAAATTTCGACAAAATCAAAGCGAGTGTTGCTCGGTTAAAACAGTTCGAACCCATTCAATATATTTTCGGCGAGACCATTTTTTTCGATTTGCAACTAAAGGTAAATCCCGCAGTTTTAATTCCGCGCCCCGAAACCGAGGAGCTTGTAAACTGGATTTTAGAAACAATTTCAGGCAAAGCAGCTCGCATTCTCGATATTGGAACCGGAAGCGGGTGCATTTCGCTGGCACTTAAAAAAAACCTGTCCGAGAGTCAGGTTTCTGCCATCGATATTTCTGAGGAGGCACTAAAAACAGCCAAAAGCAACGCACTCTTAAACAACCTTGACGTTCGCTTTTGGCAAGCCGATATTTTAAACTGGAGAGAATACAACTGGCCCAAATTCGATGCAATTGTGAGCAATCCGCCGTATGTTCGCCAGCTCGAGAAAAAACAGATGCAACCCAATGTTTTAAAATACGAGCCCGAAATTGCCCTGTTTGTAAGCAACAATAATCCACTTCTTTTTTATAGCGAAATTGCGGCTTTTGCGAAAGACCATCTTGCAAAAAACGGGAAACTTTTTTTTGAGATAAATGAATACCTTAGCAACGATTTAAAAG
>WGCT01000411.1 GCA_015493625.1 Draconibacterium sp.
GTATTAAGATCGTAATCTTTGTAAAAATGCTCAATCGTCTTTTTTAGCGATTTTTTGGTTTGCTCGAGTTGGTCGCCTTCTATATTTTGAAGTTTTTTAAATTTCCCCACTAATCCAATAATTTCTACTCCAAAAATGGATTCAAAAACGTATTCTTGTGCTAAAGCAGCATCGTTACTCTCTTTATAAATGGTTTTGTAATCGTTTAGAATATGTCCGTAGCGATGCTCTCTATCGACCTCTAAATCAATCCATTTTTGCAGCTCTTCTTCTTGATTTTCTTTGACTTGAATGGCATTTAATTTTTCTAAACCTCGACTTTGCCCCATCCATTTTTTCCAACCATTAGCCACGCCTGCATATTTTGATGAGAGTTGAATCCTTACCTTATCCGATTTTTGCATTTCTTCTCGCATAATCGATAATTTTTTGTCTCTTAGTTTAATGCGTGTTGGATTTCTTTTTTCCATAATAAAACGAACCGCATCGGAGGTTAAATATTCTTGTGTACGACCTGGGTAACCATAAACCATCGTAAAATCATTTTCCTTAATACCTTTCAGACTGATACTCAAGCTTTTCTTTGGATGATAGGGAACATTGTCCACCGAGTATTCTGCTGGATGATTATTTTTATCGGCATAAATTCTAAACATTGAAAAATCGCCTGTATGTCGTGGCCACATCCAATTATCGGTATCGCCACCAAATTTGCCTATCGAAGAGGGAGGTGTTCCAACCAGTCTTACATCTTTAAAAATCTCATATACAAATAAATAGTACTTATTTCCATAATAAAATGGTTTTATTTCCGAGCTATAATCCGACGTGTCCGAAATGGCTTTCTGGATGGTTTTAATAGCTTTATCGACCATCTTTGTTCGTTCCGATTCGGTAGTTTGTGAGCTAAGATTTGCCAACACATTTGAGGTTACATCTTGAATCATCACTAAAAAAGAAACTGTTAAACCTTCGTTAGGCAACTCCTCCGATTTATTCATAGCCCAAAAGCCATCTGTCAGGTAATCGTGTTCTACGGAGCTATGGCTCTGGATTGAGCTGTAACCACAATGATGATTGGTGATTAGCAGACCGTCGTCCGATATAAGTTCGGCTGTGCACCCGCCGCCAAATTGAACAATGGCATCTTTTAAACTTGAATGGTTAATGCTGTAAATATCTTCTGCTGACAATTTCAGACCTAAATTTTGCATATCAGCTTCGTTGTATTTATCTAACAACAAAGGAATCCACATTCCGCCATGTGCAAATAGCAAGTTGGAAATTAAAAGAATTGAAATTAGGAAGGATAATTTGTTTCTCATATTAGTTGTTTATAGATTGATTAATCATCGGGTTAAATAAAAAAACACAAGTCTAATTCTAATTTTTTGTAATTCTTAGAAATAGACTTGTATTTGATAATTTTGTATTATTCTGTTTTCTCAGAATCTTCTGCCTTTGGGGCTTTAAGAAGATCTTTAGATTGTAATAAATTGTACCATTTAAATACTTTCTTCATATCCGAAACATAAACTCGGTCTTCGTCGTAATTAGGAAGAATTTCTTTAAAATAGGATTTAATGTCTTGATTTGAAGCTTTGTTTTGCAAAACCACATCACCATTGGCATGTTCCTTAATATTTAAAAAGATATCTTTTAAAGGGACTTCGTCGTCTTCGGTAAAAATAGCAATATCTTCTAAAGAACTTATTTTATTGGTTGCATAGGCTGGAATTCGTTTTTGCGTTTCTATAGACTCTACAATGATTCCATTTTTGGTTTGCGATACCATTTTGTATAAACCTGGCTCTCCTGATATAGCTAATATTCCTTTTAACATAATGATGATTTTTTATTAATAAATGTGTTTTCTAAATGTTATTTAAAATTTCTCTGTTTTTTTATTTTTTCGTAAGCTTCATTAAGTTTCTTAAACTTATCTTCTGCTGCTAATCGAGCTTTTTCGCCAAGGTAGCTCACTTTATCGGGATGGTATTTTATAGCCATCTTTTTATAGGCTTTTTTAATCTCATCGACACTTGCATCTGGCGAAATCTCAAGAATTTTATAGGCCGAATCGGTTTCTTCTATGTACATGTTTTTAATCGATGTACTATCTGTACTCGAAATACCCATTCCAAGAGCTATTCGAGTTATCATTTCAACCTCATCGGGAGTTATCTGCCCATCGGATTGTGCAATACCGTACAAAAAATGAAGCACTTGCAAACGTGATGAGTAATTCATATAAGCCTTCACTTGTGCCGACACCTCATTAACTTGGATATCTTTCTTTAAAACTTCTTTAAGGATTTGAAGCATTTCTTTGGCCTGTTGTTGTCCAAAAAATTTAAGATAATAGTTTTTAACAAAGTTTAACTCGGACTTCAAGACTTTCCCGTCTGCCTTCATAACAGCGGCAGTCAAAACCACAAAAGTTACCGCAAAATCTCCAGCAGTACTATTACCTGTAGAGCTTTGTTCTGCTTTGGAGGACTTTTCGACAAGCGAACCTAAAGCAAAACCTATCAGTCCTCCAATTGGGCCTCCAAAAGCCCAACCTAAACCACCTGCTACCCATTTTCCGTATCCCATATTTATTGTTGATTTTAATGTGATTCTGACGCTAAAACATCTATAAAAGTTGCTCGATAAATTTAATAATTTCTATGGCTCTACAAAGTATTTCATAATAAAAGTTATGAACGAGAATGATGGGTATGTTAATCTTAAATTATCGACACAAAGCTTAATCATTTAAAGCCTTTATTCTCTGATAAATAGTGGGGTGAGAATAATGGACAAAAACATAAAATGGATGTGGGGTTAAATTACTTAGACTCGTTCTTGAGAGTTGTTTTAAACCTGAAATCAAATGATTTCCATAGCCATATTGTTTGGCAAAAGCATCGGCTTGATATTCGTTTTTCCTAGAAAAATAATTCATAATAATTCCTATAAACAAGGA
>WGCT01000412.1 GCA_015493625.1 Draconibacterium sp.
ATTTTCGGCAACAGCGGTTACTTTTCCCAAAACCGACAACTCTTCTTTCAGGTCGGGATTTTGTTGAAGAAATTCGATAAAATCATCCACACTATTTTTATCTAAATTATCTTCAAGATAATCAATAAAAAAGGCTTCATAATTATTTCTGTTAATTTCCATTTTTTACCTTAATAACTTAAACAACAACATCAATTTTGCCAATATACTTTTTCAGAAAAACGCGAGCCCTGTAAATATAAACTTTTACTTGCGGCTCGCTTAATTTCGCCATTTCTCCAATCTCTTTATACGAGTACCCTTCGTAATCGCGCAGGAGTAAAACCATGCGTTGTTGTTCGGGTAACCGCTCAACGGCTTCCTTTAATACTTCGCTTAAATCAGAATAATTGTTTTCATGGCTCTGTTCTTTTAAGTTCAGATCTTCCGAAAAAGCGGAGCGTTTTTCTTTTCTAATTCTGTCAATCAGGGTGTGGTATGCAGTAGTAAAAAGATACGATTTTACCTTTTCAGAATTTACGTTATCCACATTTTTCCACAGCTTTTCGTAACTGTCCTGAACAATGTCTTCGGCTTTATGCGTGTCTCTGCAACTTTTTAGCACAAAGCGGAATAACCCGTCCGAAAAATTATCAACTGCCTGATTGTACTCGTTTAATGTCATTCGTTTTTTTGAACACTGTTCGCAGTATATGACGAACAAGTTATACAGAAGTTACAGGCAAAAGCAAAAACTTTGGGGAATAGAGAAAAAATTACATCCGGAACAGGACAGTGGTTTCTCTAAATTTACTGTTTCTCCTACAGAATAAATGAGGTGGCTTTTTACTCAATAATCTCAATCCAACCGTGAGTGTCGGGTTCGTCGCCGTACTGAATTGCACGCAGTTTATTGTAGAGTTTTGTCGACCATTTTCCCGGTTTGCTGCCATACTTAAACCAGCGGTCGTTATCGGCATCGTAAACACCTTTAATGGGCGAAATAACTGCAGCAGTACCACAGGCACCCACCTCATCGAACGAGGCCAGTTCTTCGTACGGAACTTTGCGGCGTTCAACGTTTAACCCCATCTCTTTTGCCAAAACAAGCAAACTTTTATTGGTAATCGATGGTAAAATAGAGTCCGATTCAGGAGTTATGTATGTGTTGTTTTTTATTCCGAAGAAATTTGCCGGGCCACATTCGTCGATATATTTTTTCTCTTTACTGTCGAGGTAAAGAACAGCAGAAAAACCACCCTCTTTTGCTTTTTTGCCTTCGTACATACTTGCAGCATAATTACCTCCAACTTTATATTTCCCTGTTCCTTGCGGTGCTGCACGGTCGAACTGGCGCATAATTACCAAATCGGTGGGTTTAAAACCTTCGGGGAAATAGGGGCCAACCGGCATTACAAAAACTGTAAAAAGATATTCATTAGCCGGATGAACGCCAATTTGCGGGCCGGTGCCAATAAGCAGTGGTCGAATGTAGAGTGCAGCGCCCGAATCGTAAGGAGGAACAAACCGTTCGTTCATTTTTATAGCCAGCCGCACAGCTTCCTGAAATTTATCGACCGGGAATTTCTCCATTAAAATACCTTCGGCGGAATTTTGCAATCGTTTTGCATTTTCATCCATTCTGAAAACACGAATTTTACCATCTCTCCCCTTAAAGGCTTTTAGTCCTTCAAATGCTTCCTGCCCGTAATGCAGTGCTGTTGCAGCAATATGAATGTTAATTGTATTCGATGAGCTTGTTTCTAACTCGCCCCATTTCCCGTTGCGAAAGTAGCAACGAACATTATAATCTGCATCCTGATAGCCAAACCCAAGATTTCCCCAATCGATATTTTCCATTTTCAAAAATTTTAATTGTTCTGTTTCAAACAAAATACTCTCGTTCTTTTCAAAAAAGCAAATTAATGAATTTTTCTATTATAAGAGCAAGAGATTGGTCATGTAATACCAATTGTTTTATAAAATGTTCTCAAAAGACATTTTATAATTTACAATGGATTAACGCCGGTATAAATGCAATTTGTATGAATATCTTTATTCGAGGTATTTATCGAGCTCTTTTTTCCATAGGTTGTACCCCTTTTCATTCATATGCAGGCCATCTTCAATAAAAATATCTTGCATCACATTTCCGTTCTTGTCGAGCATAATTTTCCATACGTCGGCAAATTCAACATGGTTTTGCTTGGTGCAGAATTTATTGAGTTTTTTATTGAGTTTTATATATTTCTTACTCAGGTTCCAACGGGCAATACTGGGTTTTGCAGAAATTATAATAACCTCGGTTTTAGGCAAATCGCTCTTAATTCTTTTTATTAATGCTTTTGCCTGTTTGTAAACTTTGCCCGGTTTTTTCTTTGCTGCAATATCGTTGTCGCCTTCGTAAATAAACAGATAATCGGGTTGAAATCGTGTAATTAATTTGTCGTACCAGTAGATGAGATCGCTATAATGCGAACCGCCAAAACCAAAGTTAACAACATTGTAGTCAGGAAAATAGTCGGCAACATCTTCCCATTTTCGTATGCTCGAACTACCTGCAAAAACAATCAGCTTTTTGTTCGGGTTAAAACTGTATTCTTTTTCTGAAAATGCTTTAATGGAATTTTTAAACCGATTGGGGTCTTGTGCTTTTGTTGTAAACGAAGCAATTAATAAAAAAGCAAGTACAAAAATGCTGAAGGTGATTTTTCTGTTCATAATAAAAAATATTCTGTAATATTTTGTTCTTAGTTTTCAATTTTCTGACTGATTATTTTTGCAATAATTGCCTGTCCCTCTTCACTTAAGTGAACTCCGTCTTCCGATAAGAGATTAAAAACAGGATTGAGAGGAGTTTGAATATCAACAAATTCGACACCATTTTTTTCAGCAATTTTTTTAAATTCGTTTTTTAAATACCGAACGCGTTCTGCTCCTCCTTTATATTTCTCTTTTAAAATCTTATCGCTACCGTAAGGGGGCGGTGTAACAACAATTATTTCCGGAGTTTTCGGTAAAATATCCGATTCTTTTATTTTTAGAATGAGCTTTTGAAGATTTTCAGGAACCTCTTTTAATTGGCTGTCGAACACTGCTTTACAGTCGTTAGTTCCCAAAAGTATTACAATTGTATTTATTGTTTGTGCCTGTTTAATTCCGGTTTCCAAATACGAATTAATCATTTTAAGTGTATTCAGTTTCGAGAAACCACCATTATCGAAACCAATTGTATTGCCCGAAACAGAGGTGTTTATAATAAAATCGGCAGGCCTTATTTTTTTAAGCTGGTTTGCCCAACCATGTTTAAAGGCACCGTTCGAGTCGCCAATCAACAAAATATTTTTAGGAGGAATATGGTTGAGTGCCACATCAACAATCATTTCGTGTGACCCTTCGAAAACAGTTAAATAGAGTTTATCTTGAAATGAATTTTGGTAAATTATTTCTCTGTCGCCCAATTTCCCGGTAATTTTTGTGCCAGGAAGCATTTGTTCGCGAAGCATAATTTCGCGCACTGAAGACGGAACTTTCGCCCCGGTATTTTTTACATCGAAATCGGTAACCAGCTTGTTGTAAAAATCGATGGTATGCGTTATTGGTACCGAGCCGGTGTATCCGTCGTGAATTCCGCAATATAAAAACAGTTTACTGTTTTCGCGCCGTGTAACCGGAGTTTCCATAAAAATTGGTGAACGCGATTTAGCATCGTCGATATCGATGCCTGATGAAGTACCTGTAGTTGCCAGCGAAATATGCGTAGCATAATTACTTTTTCGCCCCAACGATTCGTAATACCAGTCTACAATACTCGAGATACCCGCCCACGCCGAAAAAGTTTTTATCCGGTGTTTTGATTTCATATAAGTGAGCATGGTTGCAAAACCACCTCCACTCATTCCAATAACGTGAATATTGGTTGTATCAACATTTCCATTCTTTATGGCATACGAAATTGCATCGTCGATATCGGAAACAACATATTTACTGCCACATGCTTTGGGCGTTTTATTTGGCCCCCTAAAATTTGGGTGAATATAATTCCAGTCTTTCTCCAATATTTTTTTTGTAAGTGGGTCGATTTGTGTGTAGTCGCCACTCCAGGTATGTAAACTGATAATTAATGGTTGTGGCATTTCGCTTTTTGTAAAATAGATAAAAGCTTTTTGCATTTCCCCATCAAGCGACGATTTTATCTCCGTTATTTTAAACTGACCGGGCCAGTTTTTATTGATTGTATCGTCCCATTTTGGATTGTTTTGCGCCATAATAATTTGTGCAAATAAAAGAAGAAGAATAATTAGTTTAGTTTTCATTTTTGATAAATTTTTGCGGTTAAAAGTAGTAAAAATAGGTTTATAAAAGATGGAGTAGTAAAAAATATTCGGCCCGACAGAATTGACCCGTTTTATTGTAAATGTTTTTCTAACTTGTAAATCTCACCAATTAGTTTATCCCCAATTTTGGCCTCAATTGCAAATTGCCTGAATATTTTAACCGCCCTGCTTTGTTCGGCTCCGGCAGCTCTTCCGGGAGTTATCTTTTTTATTGTTTCAGCAAAAGTCATTCAATAAAATTGAGAAACTGTAAATAGAGAAAAGAGATTGTTATTTTGGTGAAGTTTTACACATACAAAATCCAACATTCGAAAAGACATCGGTACGAAGCTAAAAAAAATGAATTGTGCTGATTTACTGATATTTAAATACTGTCTCTTATACACATCTGACGCTGC
>WGCT01000413.1 GCA_015493625.1 Draconibacterium sp.
ACAGATTAAATACTAATCAGTAAAACAATGATTTATAAATCTTTCTCTCTGCTTTTTGTTGCCTTAATTCTATTTGGTTTTGTTCAGGCACAAATACCGCAAGACACAACTGTTGTTTCAATAAATCTTAAAGACGGGAGTGTGTATAAAGGGCAAGTAATTTCCGAAAGTTCCGACTCGATAGTAATAAAAATGAAAGGTCTTGGGCCGGTTTCAATTGCAAAAAATGAGATTTTGAATGAGAATTTGGTTTCGATAGAAACAGACGACGGGAATGAGTTTTTAGGTGAAATTGTAAAAGAAGATGAGAAAGTAATTGTTTTAAAGACTAAAAATTTTGGGGAAATAACAATCTATAAAAACATAATAAAAACCCGAAAGAAAGTAGAATCGCATCAGGTTAAGCAGGGTAAACTATGGTTCGACAATCCTCAATCGACCCGGTATTTATGGGCGCCTAACGGTTATGGATTAAAAAAGGGCGAAGGCTATTACCAAAATATATGGGTGCTTTGGAATCAGGTGACGTACGGAATAACCAATAATTTTTCGGTTGGAGGCGGAGTTATTCCTCTCTTTTTATTTGGTGGTGCACCAACTCCTGTTTTTATAACAGCCAAGGTTTCGGTACCCATTGTTAAAAACAAAATAAATGTTGGAGGAGGTGTTATTGCAGGAACTATTTTAGGTGAAAGTGAAGGATTTGGAATTTTATATGGATTGACGACTTTTGGTACGCCTGACAACAATGTTTCGGTTGGACTGGGTTACGGATTTTCGGGCGAAGAGTGGGCATCGTCACCATTGATAAATATAAATGGAATGTTCCGGATAACCAGGCGTGGTTATATTATTACCGAGAATTATTATATTGATATGGAAGGAGAAAGAGCAGCTTTTTTATCGTTGGGAGGAAGATGGATAATTAAAAAAGCAGCTTTAGACTATGGATTGATTTTCCCAATTATTGAAGGTTCTGAATTTATTGCATTCCCGTGGCTCGGGTTTACAATACCATTTGGAAAAACCGATTAGCCTTAGTTAAAATATATATTTCAATGCCTTTAGTACGGCAAACATAATTACCAGTGTAAAAATAATTGCAGCCCCCGAAGGAATATCTAAAAAGTAGGAGATAAACAGCCCCGAAACAGTTCCTGTAAAAGCAAAAACCGATGAGAGAACTAACAGTTTTTTAAAGCTGTTGGTAAATAAATTTGCTGTTGCCTGCGGAATAGTAAGCAACGATAAAATAAGAATAATTCCAACTACACGGATGTTTAAAACAACGGTAAGTGCTATTAATACAATTAAAAGATAGTTAAACAAATTTACCGGTAATCCGGCAGCCCGCGCATATTCTTCGTCGAAAGCAATATACAGTATTTTGCGAAACATAAGCGAGAAAGTTGCAATAATTACAACGGTAAGTGCAAGCATCCACCAGAGTTCGGCAATGGTAACGGTTAAAATATTTCCGAAAAGAAAACTCATTAAATTGGGTGTGTAACCCGGTGTAATAAAAATAAAAATAATACCCAGAGCCATTCCCAGCGACCACCAAATTGCAATGGACGAGTCTTCTCTTATTTCGGCAACTTTTGTGAAAAATTGAATACCAAGTGCCGAGAGTACCGCAAAAAGTACCGCTCCGAGCAACGGATTAAATCCGAGAAAAAAGGCAAGCCCAATTCCGCCAAACGATGCATGTGTTATTCCTCCACTAATGAAAACAATGCGTCGCGATACAATGTAACTGCCAACTATTCCACACGAAATACTTGCCAGCACTGCGGCAATAAAAGCTTTCAGGAAAAAATCGTATTGAAAAAGTTCTAAAATAGCATCCATTAATTATGTTGTTTTAATACAGTGTGAGGAATAGTGCCATGCGAGATAATTTGAATCGGGCAGTTGTAGTCGTTAAGTTGCTCTTGCGAAATTGTATTGCTTCGGTGATAGTGCAAATTTCTGTTTACACAGGCAATTGTTTTTACATAGCTCGAAATAGTTCCCATGTCGTGCGATACTAAAACAATAGCAATTTCCTCGTTTAATTTACGCAATCTTTCGTACAATTCTCCCTCAAACCGGTTGTCGACAAATGTGTCGGGTTCGTCGAGAATTAGAATTTTAGGCTCGCTTAACAGTGCGCGGCACAGAAATACACGTTGCATTTGCCCGCCCGAAAGTTCGCCAATGGCTTTGTTTCTGATATTGTAAACGCCCATCTCGGTAAGGAGCTGAGCAACTTTATCGTTAATTTCCGATTTCGATTTTGAAGCCCCTTCCATAATCGACCCCGAATGTACCACCTCAAAAACCGTAATCGGGAACTTTTTGTCCATATGTTTTACCTGTGGCAAATAGCCAATTGGTTTTTTCCTGCCACTAATATCTTTTCTGAAATGAATGGTTCCGCTAAACGGTTTAAGTAGCCCTAAAATAGCTTTTAACAAAGTTGTTTTTCCTCCGCCGTTGGGGCCAATTACGCCCAAAAAGTCTTTCTCAAAAATTTCGAGATTAACATTTTGTAATACCGGTGTTTTGTCGTAGCCAACATTCAGGTTTACTATTTTTATTAACGGCTCCATTAAAAGTTTTCAATAATTGTGTTGGTCATTTCGAGTAAATTGTCGGCCCAGTTTGGTGCCAGCGGGCTAATCTGAATAATTTTGCCATTAATTTCTTCTGCAAAAACGCGGGCATGTTCGCGGTCGAACTCACTTTGAATGTAAATTACTTTTATATTCTCTTTTTTTGCGATATCAACAATTTTGGCCATTAATTTCGGCGTGGTTTGTTTTCCGCCCACTTCGAGCGAAAATTGCTCGAGTCCGTAATCGCGGGCATAATACGAAAGACTTGGATGAAAGAGAATTATTTTACGACCGGCAAAATCTTTTAATTTCGTTCTTATTTCATTGTCTAAAAAATTAATCTCTTTTAAGAATTTCCGATAGTTTGCTTTGTATTTTTCACTTTTTTCAGGTTTTAAAAGTACCAATTCGTCGAGAATTTTTTTTGCAATTTGTTTTGCCAGCACCGGCGACAGCCAAATATGAGGATTAACTCCTTCGTATATAGTACGGTTTCCTTCCTGTTTGCTGCTTTTAGCAATTAAGTTCAACCCCTCCGACAAATCGACCACTTTCATTGCTTTGTTTGCATTCGAAATTTTCTCTTTCCACGAATATTCAAAACCAATATAACCCATTCGAAACCAAACCGCCGAATTTGCAATTTCTTTTAATTGCGAGGGCAAAAGTGTGTATGCTGCCGGGCTCGAGCCCGGTGGAATTAATACATTTACCTTAAAATCGTTTCCGGCAATTTTTTCAACAAAAGTTTTCTCAGGTAAAATGCTTACGGTAATTACACTCCCGGCTTCATTTTTATTTGCTTTTTTTGAGTTACAAGAAAAAAGGGCAACGGAAACTATCAAGAATAGAACTGTTTTTTTCATGAATAATAAGTTAAAAATTTACCGTTTAAACAACGGAGTGCAAATTTAGTTTTAAGTTTTTGAATAACGAATTTGAATACAGGAAAAAAATTGATATTGATTTCCGGAAAGTAACAATTCATTTGTTGTGATTATTGAGTGTTATTTTGAAAGAGATTATACAACGCCAATATTCAGTATTGAACTAAATTAAACTTGTTGGCCGGAAGTTTTTTCTTTTTTGGGAGGAACCGGATCGTAGCCGTGAGTTCCCCATGGATGACATTTTGAAATGCGTTTTGTTGCCATCCAGAAACCTCTGAAAGGACCGTGAATTTTTACCGCCTGAACTGCATATTCAGAACAAGTGGGGTAGTGCCTGCACGATGCGGGTGTTAAAGGCGAGATGGCATATTTATAAATGTAAACCGGAATTAGTAGTAACCAACCCAAAAATTTTAAAATTGTATTTACTATTTTTTTCACTTGTATATATTTATATTCTTTTAAAACCACAATTGTGGGGCAAAATTACAATTAATCTTTTTTAAAAACTGAAAATTATTTTTATAGGCAAATCAAGTTGTTAAAAATTCATAAATAATGTTGATGGTGATTTCTGAATTCCGTGTAGACTGTACAATGTAGACAGTTTTCAAATAGCAAATGGTTTGTGTTACTTTTTGGGTTAATCCGTTTTTTTCATTTTATTTGTAAACTTTAGCAAAAAGGTTAAAAAATATTAACGGAATCTATTCAATAAAACAACAATTTTAATAATTGAGTTCGAGCTTACGGTAATTTTCACGTAAGGTTGTCTCTACAAAAAAAGATTAAGTATGAAAGCTGAAAAACCAAATTATGCA
>WGCT01000414.1 GCA_015493625.1 Draconibacterium sp.
ATCCACAACGTATCTTAAAGTCTATCCGGTACCTACAACAAACAGGCTGTTTGTCGAAATTAATAGAGACGGGTTAGCATGCAAGTACACAATAAGAGATATACAAAGCAAGATGGTTAAAAACGGAAACATCAGCAATAAGATCTCGCAAATTGGCATGGACAATTTAAAACCCGGAATATATTTTCTTACTATATATTTTAAAGAACATCAACCGGTTACAAATAAAATCATCAAACAATAATCTTAAAAATTATCATCATGAAAAAAACATTTTTATTTCTTGCACTTTCATTAATTATCTTAGGATTGTCGGCTCAGGTGCCGCAAAGTTTTAAATATCAGGCTGTAGCACGCGACAACAACAATGCTCCTCTTAAAAACAAAAGGTTAGGCCTAAAAGTTGAAATCCGTCAGGGTACACTTTCCGGGCATGCAGTTTATTCCGAAACATTCGATATTACATCAAACAACATTGGTATTTTCTCTGTCGATATAGGAAAAGGAACACCGGTTAAAGGAAGTTTTACCGATATAGACTGGGGAAGCAGTACCCATTTTCTGAATATTGCAATCGATGTTAAAGGAGGAACTCACTATAAAGATATGGGAACAACACAACTTCTCTCTGTTCCTTACTCGCTTTATACGGCATCTATTTATGTGAAATACTCGAACGATACTCTCTATATTGGCAATCAATATGTTGTTATCTCCGGAGGAAGTACGCCGTCGGGGAACACCATAGCCGACTACGATGGAAATGTTTACGGAACAGTTAAAATAGGAGGCCAGGTTTGGATGAGTGAAAATTTGCGCTCGTTGCATTATGCCGACGGTTCAGTAATCGACAGCATTTGGGTTTACAACAATAACGAAAGTAACGCCACCGTTTGGGGCCGATTATACAGCTGGAAAGCTGCAACTCATGGAGTAACAAGTTCCGGCCGTACACAGGGTGCCTGTCCCAATGGATTTCATCTGCCTTCGCAATCAGAATTTGAGCAGTTAAAAACATTTATTGGAAGTGGCAGTGCCTGGAAATTAAAAGAGAAAAATGTAGCGTACTGGGAAGCATTTTACGGAAAAAATACCAACGAAAGTGGATTTTCGGCAAGAGGGGCGGGTGACAGAGAACCCCTTTACCATAATTTCGAAAATCTAAAAAAACTTACATGGTTTTGGAGTTCAACAGGAAACAGTGGAAATAAGAACGCAGCTCACTCATTGAAAATATACGATAATTTCGGGAGTCTTATAATTAGTTCCGACAACAAAAAAAAGGGCTTTTCAATCAGGTGTATCAAGGATTAAAATAACCAATTAACAATTGATTCAATTAAACTCAATAAATAAATAAATAAATTGTAAAAACAAACGATATGAAAACTATAAAAATATTAATTCTATTAACTGTAATGGCAACTGTTTTAACAGTGCGATGCAGTAAAGATGACGATACAACGCCTGCCGGTGATGCTCAAAAATTTGAAGTTAAATCGGTGCCAGTACCAAAAGCGATGGCCGAATCGAATGACCCGGGAGCACAAATGGCTACCGGTTATATTAACATGATTAATGGTTTGTCGGGCTATTCTGCATTTCTATCGCCCTCGGGCAATAATACCCCGGAGAATAACAACAATGGCGAAAAGGTTTTTACGTGGAAGGTTAACGACAAAACAGGAGTTTATACCGTTAAACTTGTTATAAAAGAGACCAATGGCGAAATTGTTTGGGATATGTATATAACAGGAACAATGGAGGGGAATGTTTTAAACAACTTCCACTATATTCATGCAGTAAAGCAAAAAGACAATTCGTGGAATGTGCTTACCGTGTGGGAACTAGAAACTGGAAATAAGTACATGGAGTTGTCGTGGAGTATAACAGATAGCGAAACGGTACTTAAATTCGAAGTGTTTAACGAAACTTACCTCACACTAATTGCCAACTCCGATGGTTCCGGTTCTATTGAGCTGAAAGAGTGGTTGATTGGGAAATATGTAACTACCTATAAAGCTTCGTGGGCCACATCGGGGCATGGCGAATACTGGGAGTACGACAATAGCACGTTAACAAATAACGGTTCGTGGTAAAACAATTTCAATTAACCATATTAATCAATAAAAAAAGCCGGTATATAACCGGCTTTTCAACTATAATAAATTGTGTATTAACAGCTTGTAGGTTTCTTCCCGTCGGCTTTTTCGCGAAACCAGTCTAATGGGAATGAAGTTGGTCTTTCGAGCGGCATTCCGTAAGCACGGTCGTTGGTTAACGATGCCAAAACACCTAGTGCTCTCGATACTCCAAACATTACAGTATAGAAAGAGTACTCTTTAATTCCGTAGTGATAAAGCAACGATCCACTGTATGCATCAACATTTGGCCATGGGTTTTTAATTTTACCTACTGAAGATAAAATTGGAGGAACCACGCGGTAAAGCTGATTGGCAAGATTAATTATCTTATCGTTTTTAATGTATTTATTTGCAAATTCTTGTTGCGCGGTAAATCGTGGGTCGGTTTTACGTAGAACGGCGTGTCCGTATCCCGGAATTACTCTTCCTGCCTCGAGCGTTTGCTGACAATAGGCAGCAACTTGCTCGTCGGTTGGCGTGTCGGTATCAAGGTCTTCAATCATTTCAAATATCCAGTGAATTACATCTTGATTAGCAAATCCGTGCAGTGGCCCGGCTAATCCTAACATACCGGCGGCATAAGAATAGTAAGGGTTACTAAGTGCTGAGCCTACCAAGTGAGCAGTATGTGCCGAAACGTTTCCTCCTTCGTGGTCGGCATGAATTAACATGTACATACGGAACAGGCGACGCATCTCTAACGAATCGTATCCCATCATATGTGCGAAGTTTGCTGCCCAGTCGAGATTTGGATTTGGCTCAATGTGGTCGTCGTTGTAAAAGTTACGACGATAAATATATGCTGCAATTCTTGGAAGTCTTGCAATTAGGTTCATCACATCTTCGTAGGTCGAATCCCAATAGAACTTTTTGTTAACTCCTGCACGGTACGCCTTTTGGAAAATCGATTCGGTAGCCATCGAAACAATTGCTGCAGTAAACTGCGTCATTGGTTTCGAATTTTTTGGTAACGAATCAATTACATCGAAAACATGTTGTGGTACATGTGCTCTAGTTGCAAAGTCTTTCGAAAGGTTCTGAACATCTTCCAGAGTTGGAATTTCACCAATTAACATTAAGTAGAACAGTCCTTCGGGAAGTGGTTCTCCGTCGGGGTGTAACTTTGGTAATTTCTCCTGCAATTCAGGAATTGAATAGCCTTTAAATCGGATTCCTTCTTGTGGATCCAATTTCGAGGTATCGGTAACCAGAAGCGGAATTCCTTTCATTCCGGTAAGGGCCTGACCAAGAGTTACATCTGCAATAACTGTATCAGCATGATCTTTTTTAATGCGCTGAAATTCTTTTGAGCATTTGGAAGCCTTTTGAAAAAATCTGTACTTTATATACTCCATTTTATTTTGTTTTAACTATTTGTAATAAATTTATTTTGTTTTTACTCACGATTTAAAATTACACTTTTTAATCTAATTTCAGGCTAAAAAATCAATCAACGAACTCAGGTAGTTGTTAAGGCAAAATAAACAGGCGACATTTTTTATTATTCAATCTAATTTGTATAAACTGAAAAGTAATCAGAATAAACGAATTGGTCTTTTGTTCAGTTCTGTCGGCATTTATTTTGCCTTAAAGTTAACCTTTTCTTTCTATTTTTAACGCTCATTTTTAATAAAGTAAGCGAAAAAATGCAACTATTCCCCTATTAGTTTAATTTTGCATTTAGATTTTTATCTAATGCTTCCAAAAACTCTTCGGTTGTGAGATAATGTTCTTCTTTTAAATCTTTACCATGAATAATTAAGGCCAAGTCTTTGGTCATTTTTCCACTCTCAACAGTTTCAATACAAACTTGCTCCAGTGAATTTGCAAAGTTAATTAGCTCCTGATTTTCGTCTAATTTACCACGGAAAGCCAGCCCGCGTGTCCATGCAAAAATAGATGCAATTGGATTCGTCGATGTTGGATTTCCTTTTTGGTGTTGACGGTAGTGACGGGTAACTGTTCCGTGAGCAGCTTCGGCTTCCATGGTTTTTCCATCCGGAGTCATTAGAACTGAAGTCATTAACCCGAGCGACCCAAATCCTTGAGCAACGGTATCGCTTTGAACGTCGCCGTCGTAGTTTTTACAAGCCCAAACATATTTGCCTTCCCATTTCATTGCTGCGGCAACCATGTCGTCAATTAAACGATGTTCGTAAGTAATTCCAAGTTCTTCGAATTTCTCTTTATAATCGGCGTCAAAAATTTCCTGAAAAATATCTTTAAAGCGGCCGTCATATTTTTTTAGAATTGTATTTTTTGTTGACATGTAAAGTGGCCATTTTTTCTCAATAGCCATTTTCATGCACGAGTGTGCAAATCCGCGAATCGACTCGTCGGTGTTGTACATTGCCATAGCAAGTCCGTCGCCTTCAAAATCGAAAACTTCGTGAGAAACAGGCTCGCTTCCATCTTCTGGAGTAAATGTAATTGTAAGTTTACCTTTTCCCTTTGTTAAAAAATCGGTTGCACGGTACTGATCGCCAAAAGCATGTCGGCCAATGCAAATAGGGTATTTCCATCCCGGCACCAAACGAGGTACATTTTTCATTATAATGGGCTCGCGGAAAACAGTACCGCCCAAAATATTACGGACAGTTCCGTTTGGCGATTTCCACATTTTTTTCAGTCCGAACTCTTCTACACGAGCTTCGTCGGGAGTAATTGTTGCACATTTAATACCCACTCCATATTTTTGAATGGCTTTTGCCGAATCGATAGTCACCTGGTCGTTGGTTGCATCGCGGTGTTCCATTCCCAAATCGTAATATTTCAAATCAATATCGAGGTAAGGAAGAATTAATTTCTGTTTAATGAAATCCCATATTACTCTGGTCATTTCGTCTCCGTCTAACTCTACAACGGGATTTTGAACTTTTATTTTTTGCATAATCTTTATGAATTACTGTTTATAATTAGTTGTATTTTTTCTAAAATATTTCGGTTGATTAGCTGTTTTGCTGACGAATTAAATTTAGTGCTGAACCGGCTTTAAACCAATCGATTTGTTGTTCGTTGTAAGTATGATTTACAACAATTGTATCTTTGCTTCCGTCGGCATGAACTACCTCAACGGTTAATGGTTTTCCGGGAGCAAATTCAACCAAATCGATAAAGTTAAATGTATCGTCCTCCTGAATTAAATCGTAATCGTTTTCGTTGGCAAAAGTTAATCCTAACATTCCCTGTTTTTTCAGGTTTGTCTCGTGAATTCGTGCAAACGATTTTACAATTACAGCTTTTACTCCGAGGTGGCGTGGTTCCATTGCCGCATGTTCGCGCGACGATCCTTCTCCATAGTTTTGGTCGCCCACAACAACGGTTGGTATTCCGGCAGCCTTGTATGCACGTTGCACAGCCGGAACCTCGCCATATTCGCCGGTAATTTGGCTTTTCACTTTATTGGTTTCGCTGTTAAATGCATTTACAGCACCAATTAACATGTTATTTGAAATGTTGTCGAGGTGTCCGCGGTAGCGTAACCATGGTCCCGCCATCGAAATGTGGTCGGTAGTACATTTACCGAGTGCTTTAATTAGCAGCCTGGCACCGGTTAAATTTTTACCGTCCCAAGCCGGGAATGGGTATAAAAGCTGAAGCCTTTTTGATTCTTCTGACACAACTATTTCAACCTCCGAACCGTCTTTGGCAGGAGCCTGAAATCCGGGATCGTCAACTTCGAATCCTTTTGTTGGAAGCTCGTCGCCAACGGGCGGGTCAAGTTTTACCTGCTCGCCATTTTTATTTGTCAGCGTATCGGTAACTGGGTTAAAGTCTAACCGGCCGGCAATTGCCAGCGCAGTAACCATTTCAGGCGAGGCAACAAATGCGTGCGTATTCGGGTTTCCGTCGGCACGTTTAGAGAAGTTGCGGTTGAACGAGTGTACAATGGTATTTTTCTCTTGTTTGTCGGCACCTTCGCGAGCCCACTGTCCAATACAGGGGCCACAAGCGTTGGCAAAAACTTTTCCACCTATTTTTTCAAATGTATCAATAAAACCGTCGCGTTCGATAGTGTATCGCACCTGCTCCGAGCCCGGGGTAACCGAATATTCGGCTTTTGTAATTAATCCTTTTTCCTCTGCCTGTTTTGCAATCGATGCAGCTTTCGAAATGTCTTCGTACGACGAGTTGGTACAACTTCCAATTAGTCCAACCGATACTTTAACCGGCCAACCGTTTTCTTTTGCCACTTCACCCATTTTTGAAATAGGTGTGGCGCGGTCGGGAGTAAATGGTCCGTTAAGGTGTGGTTCAAGTTCCGACAGATTAATTTCAATTACTTCGTCGTAATACATTTCCGGATTTTCGTAAACCTCGGTATCGGCAGCTAAATGTTGTTTTACCTCGTTGGCGAGTGTTGCTACCTCTTCGCGACCTGTTGCTTTCAGGTAACGTTCAATACTTTCGTCGTAGGCAAAAATACTTGTTGTTGCTCCCACTTCGGCACCCATATTACAAATGGTTCCTTTTCCGGTTGCCGAGAGTGCGTTGGCACCTTCGCCAAAATATTCAACAATTGCTCCGGTGCCCCCTTTTACGGTAAGAATTCCGGCAACTTTTAAGATAATATCTTTTGGAGCTGCCCAGCCGCTTAATTTTCCGGTGAGTTTTACTCCAATTAATTTTGGCATTTTTAGTTCCCAGGGCATTCCGGCCATTACATCAACGGCGTCGGCACCACCAACGCCAATGGCAACCATTCCTAAACCTCCGGCGTTAACTGTGTGCGAATCGGTTCCAATCATCATTCCGCCGGGGAATGCATAGTTTTCTAAAACCACCTGATGAATGATTCCTGCTCCCGGTTTCCAAAATCCAATTCCGTATTTATTCGAAACCGACTCAAGAAAATCGTAAACCTCTTTGTTCAGGTTCTTGGCTACTTTTAAGTCGGTTTTCCCTTCAACTTGCGCCTGAATAAGGTGGTCGCAATGAACTGTTGACGGAACAGCTGTCGATTTTTTCCCTGAGTTCATAAACTGAAGCAATGCCATTTGTGCTGTTGCATCTTGCATTGCTACCCGGTCGGGGGCAAAATTAACATACGCATTTCCTCTTTCAAATATTTCCAGTTCCTGACTTTCGAAAAGGTGAGAATAGAGAATCTTTTCGGCATACGTTAACGGAC
>WGCT01000415.1 GCA_015493625.1 Draconibacterium sp.
AAAAATACGTTTGCCTCGACATAAAAGTGTACTGTTTCAAATTTTTTCCCACTTTTGCAAAAATCGAATAAAATATATTTATGCAGAAATACATCGAACTTTTAAAACGGTTAATTTCAACACCTTCGTTTAGTAAAGAGGAGACGAATGCAGCCGAGGTGATGCGCGACTTCCTGAGAAGCGAGGAGATTCCGTTTAGCATAAAAGAGAATAATACGTGGGCTTTTAATAAGTTTTTTACTCCCGAAAAACCAACAATCTTACTCGACTCGCACATCGACACAGTGCGCCCTGCAAAAGGATATACAAATAATCCGTTTGAACCTGTTGAACAGGGCGACAAACTTTTTGGACTGGGAAGCAACGATGCAGGCGGCCCACTTGTTTCGTTGCTGGCAACTTTTATTCACTTTTACGAGCGCAATAATTTGCCCTTTAATTTGGTTTTTGCAGCAACAGCCGAAGAGGAAATATCGGGTAGGCGAGGCCTCGAGATTATTCTTCCTAAAATAAAACCCATCGATTTTGCAATAATAGGCGAACCCACAAATATGGAGCTGGCAATTGCCGAAAAAGGATTGTTGGTTTTAGACTGTTATGCACATGGAAAATCGGGGCATGCTGCGCGTAACGAAGGCGAAAATGCACTTTGTAAAGCAGTAGACGATATTTTAAAACTTAAAAATTTTAAATTCGAAAAAAGCTCCGATGTATTGGGCGATGTAAAAATATCGGTTACCCAAATAGAAGCAGGTACACAGCACAATGTGGTTCCCGATGTTTGCCATTTTGTGGTCGACGTACGAACCAACGAGCATTATTTAAATAAAGAGGCAGCTGCAATTCTCGATAATCTTTTACTGTCGGAAGTTAAACCACGCTCGGTACGCTTGAATTCGTCAGGCATTTCTGTTCATCATCCGTTTGCTAAACTCATAAAAAGTAAAGGAATTAAAATTTACGGGTCGCCAACAACTTCCGACCAGGCAATTATCTCGTTTTTGTCGGTAAAAATGGGCCCCGGAAAATCGGCACGTTCGCACACAGCCAACGAATTTATTTATAAATCAGAGATTTTTGCAGGTATCGAACTTTACATCGAACTGCTTGAAGAATTAAAACTTTAAACGAAAATGACACAGCCTAATAATCCGCTACACGGTAAAACTCTCGAAGCCATTATGGTTTATTTGGTTAGCTATTACGACTGGGACGAGCTGGGTGAGATAATTCCTATAAACTGTTTCCGGAAAAACCCGAGCATAAAATCGAGTCTTAAATTTCTGCGTCGTACACCTTGGGCTCGAGCAAAAGTCGAAAACCTTTTTGTTAATACAATTCAGAAAAAAGAATAAAATCTTTATTGAATGCGTTCTTGTTTGTACATTGTGGAGTTAATTTGTTTTAACGTAATAAGAGAATAATATAATTTCAGACAACTTTTTGAGTTGCCATTTAACTTATAACTTTACTAAAATGAGAAAAAATCTTTTACTTTTTGTTGCAATACTTTGCTCGGTTTCATCTTTCGCACAAACAGGCAAAGTGTTAGAGTCGCTCGAGTTTACAAGTAAACTGGTTGAAAATCCGGTTAAATATTCAATTTATTTGCCTCCCGGTTACGATTCATCGCAAAGAAGCTATCCGGTTGTGTATTTATTACACGGTTATTCCGACGATGAAACGGGCTGGGTACAGTTTGGCGAGGTTGACCGAATTGCCGATAAAGGAATTGCAAACGGCGACATTGCACAATGTATAATTGTTATGCCCAACGGAAAAGTTACCTGGTACTGCAATAGCTACGATGGTTCCGACCCGTGGGAAGATATGTTTATTAAAGAATTTATTCCGTATGTTGAGAAGAAATATCGTGTGCGCGCAAAAAAAGAATACCGGGCAATTGCGGGTTTGTCGATGGGCGGTTTTGGCGCTTTAAATATTGGAATGCATCATACCGATATGTTTTCAACGGTGGTGGCACTTAGTGCAGGCATTGTTACCGACGAGCAAATTTTGAACAGCACCGGATTCGATCACTATTTCGGGAAAATATTTTACGATAAAAAACCCGAAGGAGAAGTAAACGATTATTGGAAAGCAAACAATCCGCTTCATCTTGTTGAAAGTGTTGATATTGACAAATTGAAGTCGGTTCGGTATTATCTCGATTGTGGCGACGACGACTTTTTGGGTAGAGGAAATTCTGAACTTCATTTTAAAATGAAGGATTTGGGGATTAAACACGAATACAGAGTGAGAGATGGAATACATAGCTGGGTATACTGGCGCACCGGACTGCCCAATGGATTAAAATATATTTCGAAAGTTTTTCACAGGTAACAAAATGTTTAAAAAGAACACCTTCTTATTTTTTCTGGTTGTCATTCTCTTTTCTTGTTCGAAAAAAGAGATTAAACAGCCTAATATTGTTTTAATTATGGCCGACGATATGGGATATGAATGTATTAGTGCTAACGGAAGTACCCAATATCGAACTCCTAACATCGACCAACTGGGAAAAGAGGGGGTACAGTTTAAACACTGTTATTCGCAACCTTTGTGTACACCGTCGCGGGTAAAAATAATGACCGGAAAATATAACTTTCGGAATTATGAGGATTTTGGATACCTGAACCCAAATCAGCAAACCTTTGCAAATTTGTTGCACCGCGCCGGATACAAAACTTGTATTGCCGGAAAGTGGCAGTTAAACGGCCTGAACAGGGGCAATCCTAATAATCAGGATATTGACCGTCCTCATCATTTCGGATTCGATGAATATTGCCTGTGGCAGTTGAATCATCGGCGAAAAGATGGCGAACGATATGCCGACCCGTTAATTACACAGAATGGGAAAGATTTACCACGAAATGAAAATAGTTACGGCCCTCAGATTTTTGCCGATTATGTTTGCAATTTTATCGACCGAAAAGCGGGAAATCCTTTTTTTGTTTACTATCCAATGGTGTTGGTTCACGACCCGTTTGTGCCAACTCCCGATTCTCCAGAGTGGAACGAGCCCTGGCGACAGGAAATAAACGACACCACTTATTTTCCCGATATGGTTGCTTTTGCCGACAAAATTGTGGGGCAAATTGAGTCGAAGTTAAAAGAGAAAGGCGTTTGGGAAAATACGTTGTTTATTTTTATTGCCGACAACGGAACCAATAAAAGTATTGTATCGAAAACAAATTATGGAGTCGTAAATGGAGGAAAGGGATTGTCGATAAATACCGGAAACCATGTGCCAATGTTTGTGTCGTGGCCCGAAAAAATTAAAAAAGATACCGTTATTAATGCACTTATTTCGCTGGCCGATTTTTTGCCTGCGTTGTGCGATGCTGCCGGAATCGATTCGACAGAATATAAAACCGACGGGAAAAGTTTTTTGCCTCTGTTAACCGGAGAAACCACAAAAACACAGAATGAGGTTTTTATTCATTATTCGCCGCGATGGGGCAGGTTCAAAAGTAACCGCTGGGTAATGAACGGCAAATATAAATTATACCGCGACGGACGTTTTTATAATACGGCAAACGATACTTTAGAACAAACTCTTTTAACAAACCTAACCAAACAGGAGCTGAAAATAAAGCAACGTTTTCAGAAAATTATCGATGAAAAAGAAAATGAAATTGCATTTTCGTTAAACGATACAACCTTTAATGTAACGTATTGAAATACACAATTTTTATATCGGTTGTTTTAATTGGTATTTATTTTCATAACAATACAAGCGCACAAACCGAACCCGATTTTAGTTGGGGAAATGGTTTGTATTTCAGTTTAAATGTTGGCGAAACAATCACTTTTCAAAAGTGTTCTGTTCAATTGCTTCGTCAAAAAAAAAGCTACAATTTGTTTAAAATTGGTGCCGATACGGTTTGGTTAAAAGAAGTCGGCATACGTTACCAAAAATTGTTGGTGGAATACGAATTTTTGTTGCCGATAATAAAAATGTTAAGGCATTAACTGCCGACAGCAATGTTCATGGTCTACTAAAAAAAGATGCCCTCATCTGTCTTTCCGAAGCATTAAACCCACTATTAAACCCAAACCGGTTTTATTTCCCGATAAGTTTTAACGATGGTTTTTTATGGAGTGTTGAGGAGAATAGTACGCTGTTTGCGTATTTGCACGATGAGGAGGGGGATGCAATATCGAACGATGGAATGGATTTCGATTTGCACCGTGTTAGAGGATTGCCAAAACATTGGATTGTGGCACTCGAGAACAGTTCGGTGGTTTGGGTCGAAAACAGCGAAAAAGACAAACTGAGCCCGGCGGTGTGCGTGCTTTTAAAAAGCAATTCGCAACCCGATATCTATTATATGTACAACTACATTTATCGTAAAAGCCTTGAAGTGAAAAAAGGCGATAAATTGGTTCGGGGCGAACCCATTGGAACAGTTTGGGGCGATAAAACGTGGGGGCATCTGCATTTCTCGGTTATTAAATCCGACACAGTTCCTGCATTCTCTTCGCACTGTTTTAATGTAGTTAACTGTTTTCCGCAACTGTTCGAGTTGTATTTTAAAAATACGTTGGATTTCAACCGGATTTACACAAAAGGAAAAATAAGTTTTGGCAGGAAGCGGTCGATAAACGGAAACAAAAAAAATTGTATCGGTTTTGAAGAGTATTCGGGGAAAGGGTGGATTTTGGGCAATTGGAATTGTGCCGGAAGAGTAGAGTGGGTTGCCAACGGCGACGAAGGAAATGCACGAGTGCGAAAAATGCTTTTTATAAATGAACCGGCCGAGTGTACAAATCCAAAAAACTATTTCGATTTCGAGATAAATGTTAAAAATGGCGTTTACCGTATTCGTGCCGAAGTTGGCGATTCTGAATTGAAATCGTGGCAGAAAGTTCAATTCGAAAATGTTGTCGCAGCAACATATTCACTAAAACCAGGCGAGTATAAATGGACCGCAGAAAAAGTCGTAAAAGTCCGCGATGGAAAACTTACGGTTCGTATTTTTGTCGATGAGGAAAACAGAACGGTGGCCGGCATTAAAGAAATTGTTTTTCAGCGAGTTTATTAAAGTCTGTAGTTCAAGATTTTATTATGAAAAAAAGTAAATACGTAATCTGTTTTTATGTGCTACTAATTGTATTGCTCCTGTGTGGAAACAAACTATTTGCGCAAAAACTAACTACCCACGAACAGCTAGTATATTCGCAGCTAAAAAACTACAAAAGGGGCGAACTGCTTTTTCGTGAAACTTTTTCAGGAACTCTTTCCAACTGGCAATCAGAGGGGGATGTTAACGCAAAAATTATTGAAGGGAAACTGCGGGTTGAGTCGCAAAGTGCAGCAACTGAGAATCCGAAAGGAAATATTTGGTGGAAAATAGATGCCCGGTCGCCCTATATTTTGGAGTTCGATTATAAATCGCTTACAAATTTCGGGTTATCAATGATTTTTTGGGATGCACAAACTCTTGATGGGAAATCGCTGTTTGCTGAAAAAAGAACGGGAAAATACGAGGAGTATATAAATGGTAATCTTAAGGCGTATCATCTTTCGTTTCACCGTTTTGGCAGTGGAAAATCGAATATTCGTAAAGCTCCCGGATTTCATTTAATATCGTCGACTACCGACCCCATTGAAATGAATGACACTACGTGGCACCGAATAAGCATTGTATCGTTAAAAAACCGTCAACTTGTATTTTCCGACGGAGTGCTTATTCATCAGGTTCAGGATAATGGACAGCCCTGCTTGTCGGAAACAAGCTGGCAGCATCGGCTGCCGTGTAAAGGAACAGGAAAACCTTGTTTGGGCGGAGCAGTAGGAATTAGGCACACCCAAAAACAAATAGCCGATTACGATAATTTTACCATTTACAGGCTAATGCCAAATAAGCTTAAAAAGAGGTAGGATATTCGATAACAACACCACCCGAACTGTCTTTCTGTGCTCCGGTAACCGAGGCCAGACAATTTATTTTGTTTTGCTGACGAAGTACTCCTAAAAATGCAAAAATCAAAGCTTCTTTATAATTTATAATTGTATCGTCGGGAATAACAATTTCCGCTATTGCGTGATGTTTAATGCGTTCAATAAGAAAAATGTTAAACGCTCCGCCTCCGGTAATTAAAAGCTTCCCCGAACTTGCCGTGGCTTTTGCAATTTGCATTGCAATGTGTTCGTACAGCGTTCGCATTTTATCAGAAACGGAAATTGGGAAACTGTTAATTTCCGGGAAGAAAACACGTTCCATCCACTCTCTGCCAAGCGATTTTGGAGCTTCGCTGTTGTAATACTCAAGGTTGTTTAGTTTATTCAATAGCTGTTTGTGAATCGCTCCTTTTCGTCCAAGTTCTCCGTTAATGTCGTACTGAAATCCCTGCTTTTCAGCAAAATAGTTA
>WGCT01000416.1 GCA_015493625.1 Draconibacterium sp.
ATTTGTATACATATTATCGTACTCCCAAAACGATACCATAAAAATAAACGAAGTGATAATAAAAGCTTCGAAAGTTTACGAAACCATACAAGAATCGCCCAACTCGGTTTCGTTGATTAACAAGCGTGCAATACAAACATTTGCAATAAACAACATTGAAGAGTTGAATGCCCGCGTACCCAATTTTTTTATTCCCGAACACGGCTCGCGGCTGACAAGCCCGATTTATATCAGGGGAATTGGCTCGCGCATAAACAGTCAGTCGGTGGGTTTGTATCTCGACGATATTCCCTATTTCGAAATGGGTTCGTTTAATTTCGAGCTTTTCGGAATCGACAGGATTGAAATTTTACGTGGCCCGCAGGGAACATTGTACGGAAGAAATACAATGGGCGGACTGATTAATATTTATTCGACACCGTTGGGTTCCGAACGTTTTACAACTTTCCGTACCGATTACGGAAACTACAACCGAATAAAATCGGTTTTACACCACAATCAACCAATCGGAGAAAAAATTATTTTATCGCTCGACGGAGCATACACACACTCCGACGGCTTTTTTACAAACCAATTTTTAAATAGTCAGGCCGATTCGTACAACACCTATTCGGGAAGGATGAAGCTCTTGTATTCACCCACAAAACAGTTAAAAGTTGAGTTTACATCGAGCTACGAAAAGAACCTGGAGAACGGTTATCCATACGCGGTATATAATACCGACGACCAAACAAATTCGGAGATAAGTTACAACGAGCCGAGCATTTATCATCGCGACCTGCTTTCGACCGGACTAAATATAAAATACCGTGCCGATAAATTTCTGTTTAAAAGTACAACAAGTCACCAGTTTCTATCTGACATGCAAGCTGTTGACCAGGACTTTACAGAAAAATCTCTCTTCTTTGTGGAGCAAAACAGAACGCACAACACACTTGTTCAGGAGTTTAGTTTTAGCTCGGCACCTGGAACAAAAATAAAATGGGTAGGTGGTTTGTTTGGATTTATTCAGGGTAAAGACAAAGACGTAATTGTTGAATACGGAGAAGATGCAGTTAAAATGTTTCATCTGCCGGGGCCGCTTACAAAATATAAAAAGTACGAACAACCAACCGGTGGTGCTGCTGCCTACGGACAGGTTACCATTCCGTTTCATAAATTCCGTTTTACCGCCGGTCTCCGTTTCGATTACGAAAAAGATAAAATGAACTACAATTACGACAGCGATTTAAACGGAAATGTAAAAAATGTTCAGCAAATAGATACATTTAATACCTACACGCAAATTCTGCCAAAAGTTAGTCTGGCGTATATATTCGATAATAATATCAACACTTATTTTAGTGTTTCGAAGGGTTATAAGGCGGGTGGTTTTAACTCGACTTTCGAGCGCGACGAAGATGTCAGTTTTAATCCGGAGTACAGTATAAATTACGAATGGGGATTAAAATCGGAAATGCTCGATAATAAATTAACAGCCGATTTAGCGCTTTTTTATATCGATTGGAAAGACCAGCAGGTTTATCAGCCGGTGCCGAGCGGACACGGTGCAATGTTAAAAAATGCAGGGGCAACTGTTAGTAAAGGTATTGAATTCAGTTTAACAGCCCGGCCGGTTACCAACCTGCAACTCTGGGCAAATATGGGGTACAACAACGTAATTTTTACTGATTATAAAAAGGATGAAAAAAATGATTATTCGGGAAATAAGCTCCCGTATATTCCTGAATATACAGGTAGTGCAGGTGCATCATACACTCAACGGTTAAATGGCAATTTCCTGAAATCAATCGCGCTTTCGGCAAATTATCAATACATCGGTAAATTCTACTGGAACGATGCAAATAGCGCCTTTCAGGACAGTTACGGATTGCTAAGTGCAAACATCAATTTCAGTACAAGCAAGCATTTTAATTTTGGAGTTTACGCGAAAAACCTGCTGAATGCCGATTACAATTCGTACTATTTCGAGGCTTTGCATAAATCGTATGTACAACTCGGAAACCCGATGCAGATTAGCGGTTTTATTAAACTTTTCTTTTAATTCATTCAACCCTTTTTACGGGATTGAAACAACATATTTTAAATGCAACAAAATAAAACATATAACTATTTTACCCTTTTCAGTCTCTACATTGCACAATCGGTGCCAATGGCATTTTTTTCGACTGTAATGCCGGTAATTATGCGTCATCAACACTACACCTTAACATCAATCGGGTTGTTGCAACTGGTAAAACTGCCGTGGATTATAAAATTTTTCTGGGCACCGCTGGTCGATGGCAGCAGCAAAGGAACGAAGGATTTAAAACGATGGATTTTTTCGTCGGAATTACTGTATGCAATTTTAATTGTCGCCATCGGTTTTTTCGACTTGGCAGTTGATTTTAAACTGATAATTGTTTTTTTGGTTTTTGCGTTTACGGCATCGGCAACGCAGGATATTGCCACCGATGCTTTTGCAATTTTTATCCTGAAAAAAGAAGACCGCAGTATTGGTAACTCAATGCAGTCGGGTGGAAGTTTTTTAGGGACTGTAATTGGCAGTGGTGTTTTGTTAGTGATTTATTCGTTGTACGGCTGGAAACTACTGATGTTCGGGTTGGCCGGATTTGTTTTGCTTGCACTCGTCCCCCTTATTTTTCATAAGAAAAACATAAAAAAAGAGATAGTAAATAGTAAGCGGATTTCGGCAAAAGACCTTTATCTTTTTTTCCATCAAAAGGGAATTCTTAAACATATTTTGTTGCTTTTCTTTTTCTATTCGGGAGTTATTGGAATACTGACAATGCTAAAACCGTGGATGGTAGATTTGGGTTACACGATGACACAAATCGGGATTTATTCGGGAATTTATGGTGCATCAGCCGGTTTTGTGTCGGCACTGCTGGCTGGTTTTATTATTAAAAAACTGGGCAAATTTAAAGCAGTCCGGTTATTCCTGTTTTTGGGATTATTGGTTACAATTTACTTTGTTACAATTAGTTTTCTGCCTCCTACAAATTACCTTGTAATTCTGGGATTGCTTTTAATCTGGAGTGTTTACGGGGCAAGCACCGTTTCTATTTACACCATTGCAATGGACAGTATCCGTAAAGGCAGAGAAGGCACCGACTTTACAATTCAGATTGTTTTAACACACCTCGGAAGTATACTACTTGCAATACTTAGCGGCAAAATTGCCCACAACTTTAGTTATCAGGGTTTGTTTATTATTGAAAGTGTTTTGGCAATTCTGGTATTAATTTTCTTTCCCGTTTTATATTCATTTAAAACCGAAAAAAATGTTGATTGATAAAGATTTACTAAAAAAATATAATGTCCCCACACCACGATATACAAGTTATCCGCCGGCAAACTTTTTTACCGGCAAATTTCAATATTTTGAAGCCGTAAAAAGTATCGATGATTCGAACAACCAGCAACCGGAAAATATTTCGTTTTACCTGCATATTCCGTTTTGTTCTCAACTCTGTTCGTATTGCGGGTGTAATACACATATTACCCACGACAAAAATCTCATTCAGAACTATGTCGACGATTTAAAACAGGAAATACTACTATATAAAAACCATTTGTCGCCAAACCGGAAAATATCGCAAATACACTGGGGCGGCGGAACTCCCGATTATTTAAGCATCGGACAAATTAAAAATTTGATGCAGCTATTTTTCGATAATTTTGAATTTATCGATAACCCTGAAATTGCAATGGAGTGCCACCCTGCCCATCTCACCTATGAATATATGGACGAGCTGGCCGGGATGAAATTCAACCGTATAAGTCTGGGCGTACAGGATTTTGAAGTGAAGGTTTTGAATGCAGTACACCGCGCGTTACCAAATATCGAAATTAACGAGATTGTAAAATACTTGCAAAGCAAAAGTATTCCGGTTAATCTCGATTTTGTTTATGGGCTGCCCCTGCAAACCGTCGAAAGTTTTAGTAAAACAATCGACAAAGCCATAGCAATTTCACCCGACAGGATTGCACTTTTTTCGTATGCACACGTTCCGTGGGTTAAACCACATCAGAAAATTCTGGAAAAATACGCACTCCCCGAGGCAGGGTTAAAAACCGAAATTTTTGAAATGGCGTTTTCGAAATTTACGGATAACAAATACGTTTCGATTGGATTAGACCACTTTGCAAAACCCAACGACGAACTGGCAATTGCATTAAAAGAGAAAAATCTGAGCCGGAATTTTCAGGGCTATTGTACACGCCAAACAACCGGGCAGGTTTATGCACTCGGAGTTAGCGGAATAAGTCAGATGAACAGTGCATTCCTGCAAAATACAAAAGATTTAAAAACTTATTCGCGGAAAATTTCGGAAGGTATTTTCCCCTTCGAAAAAGTCTATTTCCTGAATGAAAATGAAAAGATTATTAGCCATATTATTACTGAAATAATGACTAACAGATATGTGTCGTCAAGACAGATTCAATCTCTTTTTAATGTCAGTTTTTACGAGATTGTGGCCATCACAAGATTGGACTTTAGTAAGTTGCAGGAATTTAAAGACGAAGGATTAATTGAATTTTCAAATTTTGGAATTACAGTTACCCACAAAGGAATGTTCTTTCTTAGGAACATTGCAGCAGTATTCGACCCGTTGATGCAACAGTCGGGTAAAAAGTTTTCGAAAGCATTATAATTATGAAACGGGTAGCAATAATTGGAGCAGGAATCACAGGATTAACAACAGCTTTTTATCTAAAAAAAGCAGGAGTTGATTTTACCGTTTTCGAAAAAGAGAACCACATCGGCGGAGTAATCTCAACAAAAACAGAAGATGGTTTTTTATACGAAACAGGACCGAATACTGGTACAATTTCGAATACTGAAACGGTGGAACTTTTTGAACAGCTTGAAAAAGATGTAAATATTGAACTTGCCGACGAGACCGCAAAAAAACGGCTAATTTTAAAAAACGGCAGGTGGGAAGTTTTACCCGGTGGAATTATTCAGGGAATTAAAACAAACCTTTTTACACTGACAGACAAATTCAAGCTGCTTGGTGAACCTTTCCGTAAACCAGGCACAAACCCCAACGAAACGGTTGCCGAACTTGTAAAACGCCGGATGGGAAAATCGTTTCTCGATTATGCCATCGACCCGTTTATTTCGGGAATTTATGCCGGCGACCCCAAAAAACTAGTGACAAAATATGCACTCCCAAAACTCTACAA
>WGCT01000417.1 GCA_015493625.1 Draconibacterium sp.
ACTTTAAAAACTTATTATGAAAATTATTTACCTCACAACCTTGGCGTTTTTGTTGTCTGGAGCTCTTTTTGGACAAGAAGCAGACACCGTAGCAGTTAAAAAACAAAAGAATGAAACTAAATTGGTAAAACCCAAGCTCGATAGAAGCAGAATATATTATGGAGGATATGTTACATTGAATTTCAGCAAAAATTACAGTGTTTTGGGAGCACAACCAATGGTGGCGTATAAATTAACTCCAAAACTGTCGGTGGGAGCACAATTCTCGTACGAATACATTAGCGATAAACGTTACAGTTTTGAACAGAATGGATCGAATTACGGGTTTAGTATTTTTAACCGGATTCGTGTTACCCCTCGTTTGTATTCGCATGTCGAGTTTTCGATGATGAGCTACAAATGGTTTTACAGCGACGGTTCGGAAGAACGAAAGTGGGCACCTATTTTTTATGTGGGAGGCGGATATAGTCAGCCAATATCGAAAAATGTGTGGCTAAACGCGCAGGTGTTGTTCGATGTACTTAACAACGAAAATTCACCATATAAAGACTGGCAACCCTATTTTAGTATGGGAATTGGCGTAGGGTTCTAACCTAATTTCTTAAAAATGATGCTGTGCAAATTGGTATGGTTTGCGTTGGATGGTCGTTTTTTTTTATTCTGAAAAATATATTTTATTTTTAATCATAAATAAATAGGTGTGGAGTTGTAAAACCACGTTAAAAACAGGGTGTAACTGAAAAACCTTACGAGTAAGAAAAACAAAAACCTAATGAATTATGGAATGGTATTTAAAAGTTTTAAAACAGTATGCCGACTTTAATGGCAGAGCGAGAAGAACAGAGTTTTGGATGTTTTTTTTATTTAATGTAATTGTATCTATTATTTTTACGATAATTGATACTATGCTTGGCACTTATGGTGCATTGAGTGGCATTTACGGATTGGCAATTTTAATTCCTGCTCTTGCTGTCTCGGTACGTCGCTTGCACGATACAGGTAAAAGCGGATGGATGATTCTGGTTGGATTAATTCCGGTTATCGGTTTTATTTGGTTGTTGGTACTTTATATTATGGAAGGTACACCGGGAGAAAACCAATATGGTGCAAACCCCAAAGAGGTTGCATAATTTGTACTGTAACAGGATAGTATTTTTCCCCGTATTTAAACTTTTTCTTTACGGGTGTGTTTTGTAGACTAGAAACATTAAATTATTTAATAACGTCTAATATTACTATTATGAAATCTATTGTAAAATTCTTTGTAGTTATTTGTTTTGTTGCATTTTTTACTGTGTCTCAATCGCAAGCTCAGGAGAAAAAGTTAGTAACCGGAAACTCTGTAACCCTTGGTTTTCCCATTGGCGATATGGAAAGTTTGTACGATATGGGCTGGGGAATTAATGCTAATATCGATTATAATTTTAGCAAATTTTTAACCGGAAGATTTGATTTAGGATGGAGTACATTTAAAAATAATCTGGCTCCTGTAGATGGCATCGACTTCGATAACTTGGATGTTTGGGAGTTTACCGGAGGTTTAAGAGCCAATATAAGTGTTTTCTATTTGGAAGGCCGGGGTGGTTATTTTACCGGAATAAACCAGTGGGGTGTTGTTCCTGCCGTTGGTCTTCGTTTTGGGAAACTTGATATTCAGGGAAGTTTAACTGTTGCCGGCGATTATCACTGGGGAGGTGTAAGAGTTGGTTATTACTGGGGAAATTAGTTTTTCCTAAAGCAAAAAAAAATGCAGAACTCAATATTGAGCTCTGCATTTTTTTTGCTTAAAAAAGAGTAGAGATTCTACTCTTCAGATAAGGCTTGCGCATCGATTACTGCAATGGCAACCATGTTAATAATCTCGCGAACCGAACTGTCGCGTTGTAAAATATGCACCGGTTTTTTCATTCCCATTAGAATAGGGCCAATTGCTTCGGCTGTGCCAATTGTTTGCAACACTTTGTAGGTAATGTTTCCCGAACTTAAGTTGGGGAAGATTAACGTGTTTGCATCTGCATCGCCAAGTTTGTTAAACGGATAACGCTTGTAGCGCAGCTTTCCGTTTATGGCATAATTTGCTTGCATTTCGCCGTCAACCAGCAAATCGGGTTCTGTTTCATGCAATGTTTTTACTGCTTCACGAACTGCCCCCGGATTTCCTTGCCCTTTAAACGAGCCAAAATTAGAATACGAAAGCATTGCAATTTTAGGTTCAATGTTGAAACGTTTAACCTGCTCGGCTGTTAAAATGGTTGTGTCGACCAGCGTTTTTGCTGAAGGGTTCATGTTTACCGTTGTGTCGGATAAAAACAGCGGCCCTTGTTTCGACAGCATTACATACATTCCTGCAATGTGGTTAATCTGTTCTTTAACGCCAATAATTTGAATTGCCGGACGAACTGTTGAAGAGTATTTGCGAGCAAACCCTGAAATAAAGGCATCGGCTTCTCCCGTTTCAACCATCATTGTTCCAAAGTAATCGCGGTTAAACATTTTTTCAACAGCTTCGTTGTAGGTCATTCCTTTGCGTTTTCTTTTTTCGTAAAGAATTTTTGCAAACTCGTGGCGTTTCTCTTCAGTAACATTTTTATGCAAATCTATAATTGGAACATTGTCAAGTTCTAAACTATTATCTTTAATAAGTGCTTTAATCTTTTTTTCGTTACCCAGAAGAATTGGTTTTGCAATTCCTTCGCGAAGAACAAATTGAGCAGCTTTTAACACTTTAAAATTGTTGGCTTCAGAGAAAACTACTCGTTTCGGATCTTGTTTGGCTTTTTCGCGAATACCCATTACTAGTTTATTGTCGAATCCTAAACGTGCTGTAAGCTCGCTTTTATAGGCCGACCAGCTTTTAATATTTTTTCGGGCAACACCGGTTTCTATTGCTGCTTTTGCCACTGCTACCGATACGGTTGTTATTAATCGTGGGTCGAGTGGTTTAGGAATAATGTAATTTTTGCCAAACGATATGTTTTGTTGGTTATATGCTTTTGCAACCATTTCGGGAACGTACTCTTTGGTGAGTTGTGCAAGTGCTTTCACCGCTGCCACTTTCATCTCTTCGTTAATGGTAGTTGCTCTTACGTCGAGTGCTCCTCTGAAAATATAAGGAAATCCTAATACGTTGTTTATCTGGTTGGGGTAGTCGCTTCGGCCTGTTGCCATAATAATATCGGGGCGTGCCTCAATAGCGTCTTCGTACGGAATCTCCGGGTCGGGGTTGGCCATGGCAAAAACAATTGGGTCTTTGGCCATCGATTTTACCATCTCTTTCGAAACAACATTTGCCACCGAAAGACCGAGGAAAACATCGGCATCCACCAACGCTTCTGCAAGTGTGTCTAAGTTTCGTTTGGTTACAAATTCTTGTTTTGTTGCGGTTAAGTTTGTGCGTTTTTCGTTTAGTACTCCGCGACTGTCGCACATTACAACATTCTCGGGTTTAACTCCCAGCCGAATGTAGAGGCGGCTGCACGAGACTGCAGCGGCACCTGCTCCGTTAACAACAACTTTTACCTCTTCAATTGCTTTTCCGCTTAATTCAAGCGCATTAACAAGTCCGGCTGCCGAAATAATTGCAGTGCCGTGTTGGTCATCGTGAAAAACAGGAATGTTTAACTCTTTTTTTAATGTTTGCTCAATTTCGAAACATTCAGGAGCTTTAATATCTTCGAGATTAATACCTCCAAAAGTCGGAGCAATTGCTTTAACCACCTCAATGAGTTTTTTCGGGTCTTTTTCGTTTACCTCAATATCGAAAACATCGACATCGGCAAAAATTTTAAAAAGTAAACCCTTTCCTTCCATTACTGGTTTTCCTGCTTCGGCGCCAATATCGCCCAAACCTAAAACGGCTGTTCCGTTCGAAACCACGCCAATTAAGTTCCCCTTTGCCGTGTATTTATAGGCATTTTTTGGGTCTTTCTCTATTTCAAGACATGGTTGTGCTACCCCCGGCGAGTAAGCAAGAGATAAATCGTGTTGAGTGTTGTGAGGTTTTGTTGGGATAACCTCAATCTTTCCCGGTCGCCCTTTCTTGTGATAATCGAGAGCGTCTTTATTACTTATTTTAGACATTGTATGAATTTTTTTGATTGCGATAAAATTACAGAATCTTATCTAAATAGTTAGATATATAACTGACCAATTGTTTAAACGATACTAAAAAATAACAATAGATAATGAAAGAAAAAGGGTAGCTTGAAAAACTACCCTTTGCTTCGCATATTTTTGAAATAATGGAAGATAAAAAATAAGGTTGAACAATGTTAGAAATTAAATAGACTTATAAAACCTGATATACTGTTTTTTTATTAACATACCAATGTGTGTAAGTTGGTTAAAGAGGATTGTTTGGTTTTAAAGAGTACCCTTAAACAACCCAATCTTGATTCAGTAAAATACCCAACTTCAATTAGCAACAATATCAACTCAATTTTAAACTTTTTGCTCATAAAAGAAGAGCTAAAAACCGCTGTTCGTGATTCTCGTAAAAATCAGTACTTTTGTGCGATTCAAAAAACGATAGAAAAACAAAATGAAGATATCTTATTCGTGGTTAAAAGAGTACATAAAAACCGATAAACCGGTTGAAGAAATTTGCGATATTTTAACACAGACCGGCCTTGAAGTTGGCGGTTTGGAAGAGGTTGAAACCGTAAAAGGCGGGATGAAAGGATTGGTTATTGGCGAAGTTGTTACGTGCGAACCGCATCCCAATTCGGACCACCTTAGCAAAACTACAGTGAATGTGGGTGCCGGTGAATCGTTACCAATTGTATGTGGAGCGCCCAACGTGGCTGCCGGGCAAAAAGTTGTTGTGGCAACGGTTGGCACTACACTTTACGATGGCGACAACGAATTTAAAATAAAGAAATCGAAAATAAGAGGCGAAGTTTCTTTGGGAATGATTTGTGCCGAAGACGAAATTGGAGTAGGTACTAACCACGATGGAATTATTGTTCTCGACGAAAATGCCCGGCCGGGAACCGAGGCAAAAGAGTATTACAATATTGAATCGGATTGGGTAATTGAAATCGACCTCACTCCCAACCGTATCGACGGTGCCTCGCACATTGGAGCAGCCCGCGATTTAGCCGCTTTCCTGCGAAAAACAGAGGATATTCATTACACAAAACCATCGGTTGAAAGATTTAAGATTGATAATCACAACTTAGAAATTCCGGTTGAGGTAAAAACTTCTGAAGCGTGCATCCGCTATTCGGGCATTACCATTTCGGGGGTTGAGGTAAAAGAGTCGCCCGAGTGGTTACAAAACCGTTTGAAAACAATTGGTCTGACTCCTATAAATAACATTGTCGATATAACCAACTTCGTGCTTTTCGAAACCGGGCAACCACTACACGCTTTCGATGCCGCAGCAATTAAAGGCAATAAAGTAATTGTGCAAACATTGCCTGCAAAAACCAAATTTACTACCCTCGACGAGGTGGAACGCGAACTCGACGAAAACGACCTGATGATTTGTAACACCGAAGAGGGAATGTGTATTGCAGGAGTATTTGGAGGAATTGATTCGGGCGTAAAAGAGTCGACAAAAAACATATTCCTTGAGAGTGCCTGTTTCGACCCGGTTTTCATACGAAAAACAGCACGCCGCCACGGATTAAACACCGATGCATCGTTTCGTTTCGAGCGCGGTACCGACCCGAATGGAGTTATTTATGCGTTAAAAAGAGCTGCACTTTTAATTAAAGAAATAGCCGGCGGAACAGTCTCTTCCGAAATTGTAGATATTTATCCCGAACCGGTTGATGATTTTAAAGTTAATGTTTTGTATGCCAACATTACCCGTTTAATTGGAAAAGAGTTGGGAAATGAAATGATAAAAAATATTCTCACCTCGCTTGAAATAAAAATTGAAAGTGAAACGGCAAACGGGCTTTCGTTACTGGTTCCTCCGTATCGGGTCGACGTAAAACGCGAAGCCGATGTAATTGAGGAGATTTTACGAATTTACGGTTACAACAACATCGAGATTCCAACACAGGTAAACTCGTCGTTACAAACAGCAGAAAAACCCGATCGCAATGGAGTACGCGAGCGAATTGCCGATATGCTTTCGTCGCAGGGATTTAACGAAATTTGGTCGAACTCGTTAACAAAAGCCGCTTACTACGAAGGGTTAACAAATTACAAAAACGAACGAACAGTAAAAATATTGAACCCATTGAGCAACGACTTAAACGGAATGCGTCAAACGCTGCTTTTTGGTGGGCTGGAAACCATTTTGCACAATGCAAACCGGCAAAATAAAAATTTAAAATTGTACGAATTCGGGAATTGCTATTTTTATAAAGGTACCGAGTTAAAAGACAATCCGGCAAATAATTATTGGGAAGAGAATCATCTCGGACTATTTATTACTGGGAATAAAGAGGCGGAAAGCTGGATAAAGAAGGAGGAAGCAACAACTTTTTATACATTAAAAGCTACGGCCGAAAATGTTTTAAAACGGTTGGGTGTTGCTATTGAGAAAACACAAATCACGGAAACCGAAAACGAACTCTTTTCCGAAGGATTAACCTATGTGTTCAACAACAAAATCGTTCTTGAAATGGGTATTGTTGCAGGGAAATTCAGCAAAAAACAGGGAATTGAAAACCCGGTTTACTATGCCGACTTTAACTGGGATAACGTTTTTGATGTTCATAAAAAACACAACGTATTGTTCGAAGAGCTTCCCAAGTTTCCGGCAGTTCGTCGCGACCTTGCCCTTCTTCTCGACAAAAAAATTACATTCAGCCAAATAAAAGAGGTGGCATTTAAAGTTGAACGCCAACTGTTGCGCAATGTCGATTTGTTTGATGTTTACGAAGGAAACGGAGTTCCAACGGGTAAAAAATCGTATGCTGTTAGTTTTATTCTTCGCGACAACCAGCGGACATTAAAAGATAAACAGATTGATAAAACAATGCAAAAGCTAATTGCAGCTTTTGGTCGCGAACTTGGTGCCGAGCTGAGGTAAACTGGTTCAATTTCTATCGGTTTATTTCTATTTCAGAAAATTGAAATAGTGATTAGCTATTTTATTGTAAAGATTTGTTCTTTTAAATTGTACGAACCAACTGAATCTCAATGCAAAATCATACCAAAGGAATAATTTACGCTTCAATAACTGCTTTCTTTTGGGGATTTTTACCCATTGCATTAAAAGTTGCTGTTCAGGAGGTTGAGCCGGTAACCATTGTTTGGTTTCGGTTTGCATTGGCATTTTTAATGCTGGCTGGCTGGCAGGCCCGAAAAAATCCATCGGCATTTAAATTGTTAATAAAGCCCCCGCTTCTGTTGGTTTTGGCTGCCGTTGCATTAACCTGGAACTATTTGGGGTATATGTTAGGAATACATTACACAACGCCAAGTAACGCACAACTTTTTATACAAACAGGGCCAATTATGCTGGC
>WGCT01000418.1 GCA_015493625.1 Draconibacterium sp.
ACTCTAGGTAACTATGAAAAAAAAGTATTTCATTCTTTATAAGTAATAGCTATTTCGTAAAAAAATCTCATTGAAAAATAAACTTTTTTTTATTCTTTTCAACTGAAATGTCATAAAATGCGGATTGTAAAGGTGTTTTGTGTTGGGGCTGTTTTATTGAATAAATATAGAAAAGAACAGTAATATAGCGAAATTATTTTCAGGCAAGTTTTTTCGTAGGAATTTTAGAGCGGCAGATATTCGATTGTCGATAGTCCCGGGAGCCAGATTCATTTCGTCGGCAATTTCTTTGGTGCTTTTTCCCTCCTTACGACTTTTAATAAATACTACCTTCAGTTTTTCAGGCAATTTTTCAATTAATTGGTCAACACGTTCCAAGGTTGACTTATATTCTAACTGTTCCTCTAAATTAACCGATCTGTATTCAATCGATTCAATTTCATCTCTATACTTAACATTAATTTGCTTTTTTCTGAATACTCCACACATATTGTGATATGCAATTGTAAACAGATAGGGTTTTAGTGAGGATTCTTTTTTAAGGGATTTCCTGTTTTCCCAAATCTTTAGAAAAACATCCTGAACAATACCTTCGGCCTCTTCTTTTGTTTTTAAATATTTTAAAGCAAAACCGAACAACCGGTCACCATATCTTTCAAATATAAGATCGAAAGCCTCCAAATCCCCCTTTTGAAGTTTTGCTATCAGTTCTATGTCGGAAATAGATTTAGGCAATTCGTTTTTGTTAAAATTTGTTGCAAATTTTACTGGCATTGCGTTAATTAATACACAAAGCCTGTAAGTTCTTTATTTACTGTTTAATAACTCGTTTTTTTTTCGTCTTAATTTTTTTGACAAATACGCTCGCAAATGTAATGAAAATTATCGAGCAAAATAGTTTAAATATTGGTCTTAATTTCTTTGTGTGTTATACCAATAGCTTACCTGTAAAGAAAAGTATCGGTGATATTATAAATTGTTTAGATTCCTATAAAAAATGGAGCAAATAAAAATTCTGCATAAATATTGATTATACAATTATCATTTGCCGTTGGCTTTAGTCAACGGATTTAAAGAATGCCAAAAACAATTGGGCTGCACCCCTGAATAATTTGGTTATAAAAAAATCTGATTTTGATAGATTTCTGGGCTGAAGCTCGGAGACTGATTTAGATTTCTGTGTCCGTCCCTTAAAAGGGACGGCAAAGGATATTTCTCCCTCAATTTCGCACGGGACGGAAAAGAATAGTTCCACCTCAACTATGCACGAGAATATTTTCCCGTGTATTCGCACATAACAAGCAATTCATTTGGCTTTTCGCACAAAAAATACAAACCCGTTTTTCTCTCCTGTTTTCTTTAAATTACTGCATTTATCGAGCAATTGAATACAGTCAATTTTTGTCACAAAATAGACATCTTTATCAATATCGCCTGTTAAAAGCCACTGGTCGTTATAAAAATTTTTATTTTCGGGAGGTTTCATTTCGCCATAAAAAGCGGTAGCATACGACTTGAAATTAATATTTTTCACATAGACATCTTTTTTGGCTTTCGATTGAAAAAACTCGATTAACGCGCGTTGCGAATAACCTTCAATACGTGGTACAATCAATACCAAAACCGAGAATGTAAAAAGTGTGGTAACCGACAAAAGCACCACTGCACGTTTTAAAACCTCTTTTTTCGTTGTGAACACAAACAGCAAAATAACAGACAAAAGAAATAACACTCCGGGAATAAATTCGTACCCGCCCCAATGTACATCGGCAGCAAGATTTGCCACAGCAAAACTATCGTGAATCCAGTTTTTTGCAATTATTGCATCTTTGTATTTTATAACAAATTGAAGAGCTATTACCGGGAATGCCAAAACAACGGCAATAAAAATTGTGAGTACAGTTTGCCAGTTGCTCCATTTGTATTTTTTCGAAACTGAATTAGCAATATAATTGGCCGCTAAAAACGAAAGCGGAAAATAGGTGAGCGACGAGTAGTGAACGATTTTTGTTTTTACAATGGTAAAAAGAATTAATACCACCCAAAAAAGAATAATCATCCACATTTTCATTAAACGGTAAAGCGGGTCATCCAATTTTTCGCGCCGAAACGATTTTAGAGCTAAAACCGATGTGGGAAAAACGCCAAACAGCAGAACAACAAAATGGTATCCCAAAAATCCGCCGTGCCCGGCATCTTTGGTTTGGAAAAGCCTTATCTGGTAAACAATAAACTCCACCACCGTATTGTAATTTCCGTTTGCAATTTGAACAAGGAACCAAAATCCGCCAACAATTGCCAGCACAAAAAAGTAGGTAACAACTTCGTAAAACTTCACCTTAATTTTAAACCTGATAATAAGTAGATAGATTCCACCGGTAAGAGCAACCAGTAAAAAGCCAACCGGCCCTTTTGTTAAAATTGCAAGTCCGGCAAATGCAGCAGAAAGCGTTACATTTAACAGTGGTTTTCTGTTATCAGGAAACGAGTAGAGCATTAAAAAGTAAACACTCAGAAAGATAAACAAGTTAAACCAGGGGTCGATAATTCCCGATTTAAAATAGAGAAATGGCAACAACGAACCGCCATAGGCCAAAACCCAAATTACTCCGAACAGGTTGTCGCGAAGTTTTCTACCAATATTAAACAGCGTTAGCAATGTAACAATACCGGCAATTGCATTGGGCAACCGGGCAGCAAATTCGTTTATTCCAAACAATTTCATCGACGCTACCTGCATCCAAATAAAAACGGGCGGTTTTTCCCAAAAAGGGAGAAAGTTAATTTTTACTGTCATATAATCGCCCGTAACAATCATCTCGCGGGCTGCCTCGGCAAAGTTAATTTCATCCCAATCGAAAAGATGTACGCCTCCTAAAAATGGCACAAAGAAAAGTGCTGCAACAGCAGCAATTATAAATTGTATTTTTAAATGGTTTACTTCGTTCATTGTTTTCGAATTAAAGATGTATCGAGCCACGGTTTTTTCCATTTCATCATCCACAAAAATACGAGCAATAGAATAACTGTTCCGAAAACCGATCCGGCAGTAATATCAATTAAAAAGTGTTGCGACAGGTAAACTCGCGAGTAGGCTACCAAAGCGGCCATAAAAAACCAAAACAGTTTCAGCCATTTTAACGGCGAAATAAGTGCCAGCATAAAAAAGATATTAAATGCCGTTCCGGTGTGCCCCGACGGGAAACTGTGAAGGGCGTGCAATTGTACTCCATCAACAAAATGAAGTTTGTAGGTTTCGTAAACTTCGAAATATTTCGAAGGGCGAAAAACATCGCCGAGTGCTACCCTTTTTATAAAATTAATGGTGGCAGCGGTAATTAAACTCCCCGACAAAAAAATAATTGCGTACCTGTATCTTATAAAAAGCAGAATAATTGTAAGTACGGCAATCATTGCTCCGTCGCCTAAGTTTGTAATGTATTTAAAAAAAACATCGAAAAAAGGAGAGTTGTGTTGGTTCGAAAAAATGTGCAGTTCCGGCTTCGAAAACGCGAGCAATAAAACGGCACAAATTATTAAAACAATAACGTACGGAATCAGAAAAAAACTGTTCTTTTTTAAAAGTTGCTTCACCTGCTTTTGTGTAATATTTTAACGTACAAAAATAGAATTATTTTTCGCTGAGCAAACTTAATAAACAATCGATTGTGGCCGCGAACTCATCGCTTTCCCATATTCGAAATTCGGTTTGTTGCCCATTTGAAAAACCAGCTTACCCCCTTTTACAATTGTTTTATGAGTGATAAATGTTTTATCGTAAGGCTCGCCGTTCAACGTTACCGATTGAATGTACATATTTTCCCGGCTATTGTTTTCGGCAACAATTTCGAACGATTTTTTTGAAGGCAACTTAATGGTTACCTTATCGAAAAGCGGACTACCAAAAACATAAGCACCATTTGCCGGATTAACCGGATACATTCCCATCGACGATAAAACGTACCATGCCGACATCTGCCCACAATCTTCGTTCCCACACAATCCGTCGGGCTGGTCGGTGTACATAGTTGTGCAAATTTCGCGTACTTTCTCTGCTGTTTTCCACTGCTCGCCGGCATAAGTGTACAGGTACGAAATGTGGTGGCTCGGTTCGTTTCCGTGTGCGTACTGCCCAATTAATCCTGAAATGTCGGCCGAAGCTCCTTCTACTTTTGTCGATGGAATTGTAAACAAGCTGTCGAGCTTTTTAACAAATGGTTTTTCGCCACCGTGAAGCGCAATTAAACCCTCAACATCTTGCGGAACCAGCCATGTATATTGCCACGAGTTTCCTTCGCAAAAATCGTCGTGGCGATGTTGCGACGAAATGGGATTAAAAGGAGTACGCCAACTTCCATCGGCCATTTTTCCACGAACAAATTTTATGCTGTCGTCGAAATAGGTTTTATAATATTTTGCTCTTTTTGAAAAGAGTTTGTAATCATCGGTTTTCCCCAGTCGTTTAGCCATTGCTGCAATACACCAGTCGTCGATGGCATATTCCATGGCCCGCGCAACCGATTCAACCTGCGAATCGGCGGGAATAAACCCCTGTTTTTTAATGAAGTCGAGCCCGCGTTCGTTGCGCAGTGCCGACGATTTCATCGCATTAAATGCACGTTCTGCATCAAATCCTTTAAACCCTTTCAGGTAGGCATCGGCAATTACCGGAATAGCGTGGTAACCCACCATTGTATTCGTTTCGTTTCCGTTCAGGTGCCAAATCGGAAGTTTCCCCTGCTGGTCGTAAATAGCAAGCATTGTATTTACAAAATCGTTTACTCTTTCGGGCTGAACAAGAGTAAAAAGCGGGTGCGCTGCCCGGTAGGTATCCCACAACGAAAAAATGGTGTAAGTTTCAAATCCCGGGTTTTTATGAACTTTTTTATCGGCTCCGCGGTAGTTGCCATTTGCATCGTTAAAAAGCGCTGGCGCAATCATAGTGTGGAAAAACGCCGTGTAAAAAGTGGTTTTGTCGGCACTATTTTTTGTTTCAATAGCAATTTTACTCAATTCGTTATTCCAGCTCCTTTTTGCCTTTTTGTAGGTCGAATCAAAATCCCAGCCGGCAATTTCAACTTTAATATTTTGGTGTGCACCATTTTCACTAATTGGCGAGATACCGGTTTTGGCAAGAAGTTCGCCGGCTCCTTTAAATTCAACCAAAGCTGTAATTTCCCCGGTTTTTTCATCAGAATCAATAATGTTAAAACTTACTATTGGTTTCGAGAATTTAGTATAAAAGAAAATGCGCTGGTCGGCCGCCCAACCTTTCGAAAAACGAAATCCTTTAATGCTCGTTTTATCAACCTGAACCAACGAACCTTTTACAAGCTTATCCCAACCGGTACCATATTTTAAATCGATAATTACTTTCGAATTTCCCGTGCCTTTGTAGTTGTATTTATGAAATCCAACGCGCTCGGAAGTTGTCAGCTCGGCATCGACATTGTATTTTTTTATATGAATGGAATAGTAACCCGGCTTAACAACCTCGTCGGAGTGTGTATATTTTGCCCGCCAGTCGTATGGATTCTCTTTATCTCCCGAGGGCTGATAATTGCCGTTTACCGGCATAAAAAGAATGTCGCCCAAATCGCCTATTCCCGTTCCGCTCAGGTGAGTGTGTGCAAATCCAATTAACAGCGAATCGGAGTAGTGGTAGCCCGAACACCAGTCCCATCCCTGAGTAGGATTGTTTGGCCCCAGTTGTACGGCTCCAAAAGGAACACTGGCACCAACAAAAACATGACCGTGATAATCGCTGCCAATCAGCGGATTAACAAATTGCGTATAATCGGTGTCGATAACCGTTTTGGTTTTGGTTGAACATGAAATAAGAAAAACGAAAAGAAAAAGAAATACTGAAAAATGTTTCATCTTTTTTGAATTAGATTTATAGACTTTTAGACATTAGACTTAGAAAAAATTGAGTTTCCGCTAACATTAAACGGAATCACCGAAACCATTCCGCGCGGTACAATTGCTCTCTGATTGGTTGCCCCGTAATTGGTTGTGCCAATAAACAGGCTCACCCATTTTGCCGGAGTTTGTACGTGCAGGGCGAGAGTTAAAAAAACCGGGAAAGTGGCAAAAATATCGGGCGCAAAATTTTGTTTAAAATCAGAAAAATTCATCGATATTGTATTGATTCTTAATCAAGAACAAATATACTCAATAAAGTTGTCGGGAATAGTACTTTCGTAATGAAATAATCGCCCAAATCGGAAAACTGTAACCAGCAAGCTAACTATTTTAAATACAAATTGCTGTCGCCATAACTTAAAAACCTAAAGTTATTGGCAAGTGCATAGTTATAAACCTTTCGCCACTCGTCTCCTAAAAAAGCGCTAATCAACAATAGCAAAGTACTTTGTGGTTGGTGAAAATTGGTAAACATACCACTTATAATTTTAAACTTGTACCCCGGCAAAATAATTATTTGTGTTGAAAACTGAATGGCAGAACGGTTGGTTTTATTCAGGTAATCGACAATATTTTCAAGCGACTTTTTAGTTGTTATTTTAACCTCCATGTTATAAGGTTCCCACTGCAAAACTTCGGGATTATTTTGGTTAAAAGCACCATTTTCGAGCTGCACGCCCAACCAAAACAGACTTTCGAGCGAACGTACCGAAGTTGTTCCAACGGCAAGAATTGCATCGTTATTTTCGATAAAATCCTCAACTATGTTTTTTTGAATAATAACCGTTTCGTGGTGCATTTTGTGCCCCGAGATAGTTTCCGATTTTACGGGTTGAAAAGTGCCCGCTCCAACGTGCAACGTAATCTCTTTTATTGCAATATTTTTTGCGGCAACTGTTTTTAAAACAGCATCGGTAAAGTGCAACCCGGCCGTTGGGGCCGCCACCGAACCGTCTATTTTTGCATAAACAGTTTGATAGGTATCTTCGTCGGCCTCTTCAGTTTCACGGTTTAAATACGGTGGAATGGGCAACGTACCTGTGTGCTCAATTATTTCGGCAAAGGAGATGCGTTTATTCCAGCTGAATTCAATTAAAAACGAGTTTCCGTCCTGCTCTTTTTTCGTTGCCGAAAGCTCAATCGTTTCTCCATTAATTTCAACCTCACGATTAAGAACTCCCGTTTTCCATTTCTTCGAATTACCCACCATACACTTCCACTCTACCCGCTCTTTTTGCTGAAAAGAGATTTCGTAATCGGCAGGAGTTACCGGCTCTAAACAGAATATCTCTATTTTTGCTCCGGTAGTTTTCCGAAAAAAAAGACGCGCGTGAATAACGCGTGTATTATTAAAAACAAGCTGTGCATTTTCGGGAATATATTTCGAACAGTTCCGAAAAACATCTTCTATAATTGAGCCATTTTTATGAATCAGAATTTTCGAATTATCGCGCTCCGAAATCGGGTACTTCGCAATTTGCTTTTCGGGCAGATTGTAGGTAAAGTCGTTAATTTTTATGTTTTTATAATTCTCCAAATCTATTCTTTTTAGC
>WGCT01000419.1 GCA_015493625.1 Draconibacterium sp.
TCTTTACTGGTTTTCTTTTGCCCGTAATGTTCCTTTTTTATCAACTCTTTCATCTTTGCCAGGCCACACGGCTCAATCTCGTACGAAATGGAAACAGGAACAATATTCAGCTCATTAAAACCTTCCGAGATACTTTTTTTATTGCTCAAATTAAGCATTTTTAAAACACTCGGTTGAGTTTTGTCGTCGCCGTCTTTTGTACGTCCCTCGCGTTGTGCAATCCAACTCGACATATTATCTTCGAGAATCGATTTTCGAATATATGCCGAAACTTTTTTCGAAGCTTTCATCAACTCGCGTGGTGGCAGCCCTCGTTTAATTATAAATGCACGGTTTAATTTTACGGCATGTTCAATCCAATCGTAAAGCAGCAAATTGTCGCCAATGGCTACCTGCGTTGTATTTAGCCCCTCCTCAAAAATCAAATAATTTAACAGTCCTGCATCGAGAACAATATCGCGGTGGTTCGAAATAAAAAGGTATGCCTTCTCTTTGTCGAGTTTCCCAACTCCTTTACATTTCACCCCTTCCGATGTGTTATTTATTATCCATCGCAACAAATCGTAAATTACAGTTCCCTGAAATTGTTTAATACTTCGAACCATTCGCAGCTGAAGTTTTACCATCTGCACCTTTGGCCGAACTTTAAAAACATGCATTAAAACATCGTCTAATGCGTGGTCTTTCAACATCAGTTTTATTTTCGACTTTACCTCTTTATCGGTGTACGGGCGAATATCATCAAAATCAAATTCAGACATGCTATATTTTTTGTGAATGAACAAAGTAAAGAATTCAAAACTATATTTTCAACCTTAATTGAAATTTTAACTCGGTTTTATTGTTCCCGGTAATTTTATTATTTCCCGAACTAATAAATTTCCGGTCGTTCCACATTGTGTTTGCCACTTTAACCCAGAAGTCGAGATTCTCCAAAATTTGATACCTTAAATTGAGATAGGCACGAAAACCCTTTCCGTAATAGGCCGGAATTGAAAAGGTATAAAGAAGGTCGTTTTCGTAAGCATAAATGCGCGAATTATAGCTGTCGGTGTTAAACCAGGCAACACGCGCCGAAACATTCAAGGGTATCTTTTTAGGCGAAATCTGCACATCCTGAAAAATTACTACCCCGTTCTCTTTTTGCGTTCCTTTATAAAAAGCATGTTCAATTCGTGTTTTTAAAGTAACTCTTTCACAAGGGTTATACTGAATGTGTAACCTAATTTTACGAAGCTGAGCAGGCAAATTTACATACCTTTCGTTTTCAATAAATTTATGTTCTTTCTCTTCATTTTTATAACGGAGATAAAACCCGAACCGGCGCGAAAAAGTAAAATCGGCCTGTGCAAAAATATCCCACCCCTGCGAAGGGCCGGCAGTATAATAGTTAATCCACTCCGAATGGTAAAAATCGGAATAGGCCGAAAGCGTAACAAATTTTACAGGAAGAATCTTTGTGCCGAAAAATATTCCGGTTTCATTATTTACGGCACTTCCTTCGGCAAAAGTATTCGACCAGTACGCATGGTAGTTTTTGTCGAAATGGCGAAAAAGAAACGAAAAACTCAGCCGGTCGGTTAACCGGACAACAGCACCCTGTACTACCGCTTTCCCCGTCGATTTCGACATGGCCGCTTCGCCAAAAAGCTGGTATTTCCCTTTGCTGAAAAGATAATCCACTCCACCGGTATAATTTTCGGTACCCCGAAAACGATACTGATTATAGAGTTGCGAGACTCGATAAAAAGGCATATTAAAATGCTGATACGAAACTGTTGTCCCAACTTTTAAATGGTTGAAATTCCAGGTCAGTATTCCACCAATATTTCTATCCTGAACAGAATGTTTATCGGCAATTTCGTTTTTTGTTCGGTGGTAACCCGAAGTTTGTAAGCTCGTAAAAAAGGGGCGAATTGTATCTGTTTGAATCACATTTCCATCAACATTTTTTTGAGAATAGAAAACCGAGATACGTGCATCGCCAAATTTCAAGGTGGTTGCAATGCCTCTGAAAAACATGTTCTCTTCAACCGAAGTGAATGGTCGAACCCCGCGGTTGGTTTTCGAAATATTTAAAATATCCTCCGTTTTTCCCATCGAATATTCCTGCCATAAAACCAGCCCCTGCCCCGAGCGAACAATAAAATCGCCAACTGTAATATTCTCGATAACCGGACTTATGTTTACACTTAAATGGGCCGAGTAATAATCGAATCCATTTTTATTCGAGCCCTTAAAAAATGCCTCGCCCGGGTCTTTTTCGGCGGTAAACCCCACCGAGAATTTATCTCTCGCCTCGAACCGGTAGCGAGTGTAATAACGAAACCTGTTTCCTTCGTAGCGAGTTTTGCCCTCGTTGTCTGGCAAATATCCTTTTGCTTTTTGTGCCACTCCTAACTCACGCATTAAAAGTTGATGTCGCCCATATTTTAATGCAGTTGAAAAGCTTTCTTTTTTCTGTTGCGCCCTGCCAAACCGTATAAAAGGTGCAATTTGTTTTAATATGTCGGGCGAAAAACCATCGATGGTATTCAACTCGTAAATAGAATACGCCGGGCCAAATTCTTTAATATAACGAAGCAGTTTATTAATTTGAATGTCGTTTAAAACATACAACCGCGAAAGCTCTGCCTCGTTTGTTGCGTTTATATTTATGGGATTCTCGGCAAGCTCTTCCAAATCTTCTATTATTAAACCCACGTCGGTACCCGGTTTTAAATTTGCCAGTTGTCCCTCAACTATCGATTCGATAACCCGCTCCGATTCGGTTTTTTGTGCCACCGCCGCCAAAAAAGAAAAAAGTAAAAAAAGTATGAATATTGACTTTTGCATTTGCTTACTTCTTACAATTTAATTTGAATTGAAACCGATGGTGTTACACCCAAATTTCCGTGATACCCAAATCCAATGTCGGTAGTAATATTGCCAAAACTGTACCCAATTCCGGTAGTATAATTTACCGGCTTCCCCGAAACGCCAAAGCGCAATGCAAGATTTTTCACCGGAGAAAACTCAATGCCGGTTTTCAAAATAAACGGGTTTTTCAAATCTTTTTCGGTTTCAACGGTTACCAAAATTGTTTTGTCGAAACAGTAGTGGCCACCCAACCTGAAAACCGTTGGCGACTTTTGTTTTCCCTCGTTGGTTTCTATTCCGTTTGCAACAGGGTTAAAAATGTGTGCTCCCAAAAATAGTTTTTTTGTTGGCGAATAAACCACCCCTACCTCGAAAGTGGCAAAGCCAAACGCCTTTCTGTTTTCGGGTAGCCGCTGCGAAAAATAGTCGAGCTGAACCGCTGCCGAGAACTTTCCGGAGAGCTGTTTGGTAAAAGAAAGTCCCACTTTATCCTCTTTAAAAGCTCCCTTTCCAAACTGATAAAAACTAAATCCGAATGTTCCGGCCGAAACCGGCAAAACAATTGAGGTTGCAGCCAAAGAGAGTTCGTCGACTAAATATTTCGATTCGTAAAAAAGACCCGCCGTAAAACTATTTATTCCTGCCAGTGAAGCTTGATTATGAAAGGTGCTCCAAAC
>WGCT01000420.1 GCA_015493625.1 Draconibacterium sp.
AATAAGGGGTTTATAACAAAGTTTTTTAGAACGGTTGGATTGTGGTTATTAAACTTAATTCTTTCTATAATAAACCAGACTAAACCACTTGTTGGGGTCGTTAAAAACCTGAGCAGTTTTTAACCCTGCCCACATCCCAAATTTTTCGATATCATCGAGATTAAATTTGCACGAGTTTTCGGTGTGGATGGTCTCCCCTTTTGAGATGTGAATCTTTTCAGAGCCCAGATTGACCTCCACATCTTTCAGAGCTTTCAGATGCATCTCAATTCTGTTTTTCTTACCATTAAAGAATGCATAGTGTTTAAAGTCGGAAGTGGAAAAATCAGAATCAATTAAATTATTTACTACATTCAGAATATTTTTGTTAAATTCTGCCGTAATCCCTTTTTTATCATTGTAAGCACTCTCTAAAACGGAGATGTCTTTAACCATATCCATGCCAAGCAGAAGACTATCGCCACGCTGCATCGTACTGCCCAGCTGCTTCATAAAATCCCGTGCCTGACTGGTGTCGAAATTACCTATTGTGCTGCCAAAAAAGCAGAAGAGCCTACGTCCCGGTTTAGGTATTAACTTAAGCTGATGAAAAAAATCAACAATAATACCTGTGATATTTTTTAAAGTGAATTGCTGAATTAGCTCACTTGCCGATTTCTCTATTGCCGATTGGCTGATATCCACCGGAAAATAGGTTACTGTCTTTAACTCATCGGCAGATATCTGGTTAAACAGCAAACTTATTTTTGATGAGTCGCCACTACCCAGCTCGATCACATTCAGGTTTTCGAAACTGACATCAAGCTTCTCTCCAAGTGAGGAGATAATCTTCTTTTCTGTTCTGGTGGGGTAGTACTCTTTCAGATGCGTAATCTGCTCAAACAGGTCGGAGCCTTTACCGTCGTAGAAAAATTTTGGGGATATGGTTTTTGGAGTTGTGTTTAGTCCTTCGGTAATCTCTTTAACAACACTGCTAATTCCAATATTTGGAAGGTAATTTATCAGCTCAATGTTCTGTTTATCGACCTTTTTTTTATGAGTGTAATTCATTTAGATTATTTGTCAGTTATTTTTACTCCTCTCCAAAAAGCAACATAATTTTTTATCACTTTGGCCAATTCCCCAGGGTGTGGATAATACCAGGCCGCATTTTCGTTAATAGCATTATCAACAACAATATTGTAGTACGAAGCAACTCCTTTCCATGCACAAGTAGTTTGTGTATCAGTCTTTTGTAAATATGCAGTATTTACCGATTCGGGAGGGAAATATTGATTATTCTCAATATTGATTGTCTTATCACTCTCTGCAATTACCTTTCCGTTCCAAATAGCTTTCATTTTTCTTTTCTTTGAATATTTATTAATTCTTCACTGGCAGATTTAGGCACTCCTGTTTCAAAAGGATTGTTGGGGTCGTTGCTCCACTCAAACCAACCACCATCGAACACCGATACGCGTGGCCACCCCATCAGCCAGGCATTTAAAAATGCTTCACTACCGCGCCATCCTGTTCCGCAGTAAAATGCCAGATGTTTATCCGGAGTTATCGCCATCTCTTTCCAAATTGCTTCTACCTCCTGTGCTTCGCGAACGGTATGGTCAATATTACGGTAATTCTCCATGTGATAGGCGTCCGTTCCGCAGTTGCCAAAAATTGCCCCCGGAATACGCCCTTTCTTCTCGATGTAATTATAGCCGCTCACCTCACCAATGTACTCAGGCCAGCTACGCACACAAACAATATCGGCATCGTCAGCCTTAATCATCTCTTTAGCCTGAGGAACATCCACAATAATTTCCGGATTGGCAGGTATTTGAACACCAAAATCATCGACAGGAGTTTTTGCCACATCATCGGTTGTAACTTCAAATCCGGCGTCTCGCCACGACTGAAATCCTCCATTTAAAATCCGCACATCCTTTACTCCGGCGTAGATCATTATCATTGCATTACGAATGGCACCAATATGTCCGGCGGCACTTCCGGGGAAATCGTCAGCATTTTTGGGCGACATAAACTTTCCGTAGAGTACAACCGTTGTGTCAGCAGTTATCCCATGCTGTTCGAGAGCCTTTTTTAACTCCTCAGGAGAGCGACGGTTCCACGTCTCAGGGGCTTCAAGTGCCAGCGTGTCCATATCTATTGCCCCGGGAATATGACCTGTGAGGTAGGCATTGCGGTTACGGTAGTGCGAATGAACGACTACATATTTATTGTTATTGTATTCAGCAGGTTTTTCACCTGAGATAAGTTTGTGCACCCACTTTGCCGAGACGAGGTTTTTATACCTCTCGAGATGTTCCATTGGCAGGTCAAGGTTTGCCGCCCACTCATCAACAAAACTGTTGTAGAGAGAAACATTTCCATACCCTGCCTTCGCAAAGAGGTTAGCCACTTTTTCGCTCTGTTCGGAATTGTACCCGTAAATTACAATCTCATCTTCGGGTAGAATCTGTTTTGAGCGGACAACCTCAATCCAATCCATATATTTTGTCCATTTTATGGGTAGCGATTTTGCTCCTTTAATGTGTCCTCCGCGAGCTTCACCTTCACACCTCCAGCCATTGTAAGCATCTACCGGGCGAACATCGATGATTTTTGCGTTACTATTATTAAGTAATTTAGCTGCTTCTGCGGTACTCTTGTTAGTAAAATTCATAACTTTTAGTTTTAACTTCTGCTGTTTTAGATGTGATTAATATCGGTGAATTCGGCAACTACACTGCTATCGGTAACAATGTCGGAGACATCAAGTTTGTGAATATCGTCTACTCCGTTGGTATGGGCAAAAACTCTCAGTTCGTTGTTTGTTCCTCTGTAGAAATTCTCAAATTTTGCTACTGCAGTATCCTCATCAAAAAGCTCCCGCAACTGCTCATTTTGCGTTGCAATACCAACAGGGCATGTGCCGGTGTGGCATACTTTAGCCTGAATACAGCCGATGGCAATCATCGAAGCTGTTGCCAGGGCCACGGCATCAGCCCCCAACGCAATGGCTTTTGCAATGTCGGAGCTATCTCTGAATCCTCCTGTAATGCAGAGTGTGACATCACTGTTAACCTTGTCGAGATATCTCCTTGCCCGGCGAATTACAAATATTGCGGGAATACCTACACTATCTTTCAGGAACTTTGGTGATGAACCTGTTGCACCTCCACGGCAGTCGATGGTAATAAAATCGGGGTTTGCCTGAAGAGCAAATTCAATATCCTCTTCAATGTGTCCCGACGCAAATTTTATCCCAACAGGTTTTCCGTTAGTAATCTCTTTTATGTGAGCAACCATCTCTTTCAGCTCTTTAAGGTTGTTAACGCCCGAAAGTCTGCCGGGAGACACGGATGGTTCTCCGGGTTTAAGGTTTCTTATTTTGGCTATTTCGGCAGTTACTTTATCTCCGGGCAGATGTCCGCCCAAGCCGGGCTTTACCCCCTGACCAATCTTCAACTCCACCGCATCAGCTTGCTTTATCACACTATCGACATGCGAAAAAGCCGCTGTTCCCAACTCATAAATATATTTTGTAGACGCCTTTCGCTCGTCGGGCAACATGCCTCCTTCGCCCGAGCACATGGCCGTACCAACCTTAGTTGCCCCTTTTGCCAGAGCTATTTTTGCCTCGCGCGACAGTGCGCCAAACGACATGTGGGAGACATAAAATGGCATCTCCAGCTCCATCGGTTGCCGGGCACTCTTTCCAATAACTGTTTTTGTGTTTACCTCCACATCTTCGTTGAGTGGCATCTTGTGCAGTTGCGCACCTCTGAAAACTAAACTGTCAAGTGTGGGGAATTCTTTCAGGGTGCTCATTGCAGAGTTCTCGCTTTTTCCTGTCTCTGCCAGTTTTTGGATGGTTGCCACCTTCTCGTTTGAATTGATTCCGATAGGCGTTACTTTTCCTTCATCTCTGAATTTGTGATACCAGTGTTGTCCGTCGCAAAATGGTTTGTTTCTTGACTTTCCGCATCGGCAGAGGGCAAAGTGCTCCTTCGATTCAGGATGGTCGGTATCTTTTAGTTCAATATTTCCTTTAACAAAATAGGGGCCGTCCTCTGTAATCTGAACTTCCGCCTGCTCCGAAAAAGAGTTGAATAACTTACCGTCGATTGAATAGCTCAATGCACCGGAAGGGCACTTCTTAATGGTTGATATAATTTTCTCAACCGTTTCGGCATCGGCATCTATCCATGGCTCGGTGGCCATACGGAAAACCTTTGGCAAGCCATCGGTGCAGAAACCGGCATGAGAACATATTCCACGGTCGTCGTGAATAGTAATTTTTTTGCCAACATAACTATCCACACGGCGGGGCTGACGACCCTCCAACTTACTGCTTTTCCAGCCAATCTTACCGTGTGTGCCATCACAAAAGGGTTTGTTCTTCGATTCACCACAGCGACAGAGAGCAACAGTTGCTTTTTTTAGAGGAAAGAGATTACCGTTTGCCTCGATAAGCTGAGTTAAATTTTTTACAATTAAAGGGCCATTTACTGATGAGCTGATTCTTTTTTTCATCGTGCTAATTTTAATTCTATCGTATTAGTCGGTAAAGGTTTAAACTCCTTACAATAAACAGGAATTATATTCCAATTGCAAGAATAATCGTGTTAGCACAATCAAAACATTTTGATTATTCAAGCTCTTTTCTGATATTGGAGAAAATTAATTTTTATGAATTCAAGACAAGAATTTACAAATCGCGAAATAAGCTGGCTTTCGTTTAACGAGCGTGTTTTACAAGAAGCAGAAGATCCGAACACTCCTCTTTTGGAGCGACTTCGTTTTATCGGTATTTTTTCGAATAACCTCGACGAGTTTTTCAGAGTTCGGGTAGCTACAGTGCGTCGGATGGTTGATTTGGGGAAAGATGAAGAAAACCTGCTGGGAAACTACTCACCAAAAGCGTTGTTCGAGAAAATTTTGGAGGTTGTAAACATACATCAGAATAAAGTTCAATCTATTTTTAAAGAGATTTTTACGGAATTGGAAGGGAACAATATTTTCCTGTTAAACGAAACGCAACTCAATCATAAACAGGGTATTTTTGTAAAGAAATATTTTTACGACAAGGTACTTCCCAATTTGGTGCCGATTATGTTGTACAAAAAAACCAATTTTCCCTATTTACGCGACCGCTCTGGTTATCTTGCTGTTAAACTTTCGAAGAAGTCGAACCCCAATGATTTTGCCTATTCACTTATTCGTATTCCCGCTAAATCGGTTCCGCGTTTTCTTGTACTCCCAAAAATAGGAAAAGATAAATTTGTAATGATTCTCGACGATGTGATTCGTTATTGCTTAAACGACCTGTTTTTTTATTTTGATTTTGATACTTACGAAGCACATACACTGAAAGTTACACGCGATGCAGAGCTTGATATTGACGATGATATATCGAAAAGTTTTATGGAAAAGATGAGCCATAGTTTGAAAAAAAGAAAAACAGGCAAACCGGTTTATCTTATTTACGACCGCGAAATGCCTGAAGATATTAAGCAGTTCATTCTTAAAAAGATGAAACTCGATACCGAAAAGAATAATGTTCCGGGTGGCCGCTATCATAACAATCGCGACTTTATGCACTTTCCCGAAATTGGGAAAAAGCGACACTACTATCCGAAATTACCTCCGTTCAGGCATAAAGATTTACGTCAGCATACCAGTATTTTAAGTGTGTTAAGGCGGAAAGACGTAATGTTGCATTTCCCGTATCAAACATTTAATCATTTTATCGACTTATTGCGCGAGGCAGCCATCGACCCACAGGTAAAAGAGATTGGGATAACCATTTACCGTGTTGCCGACGCATCGAAAGTGGTAAATGCCCTATTAAATGCAATTCGAAATGGAAAATCGGTAACCGTTGTTATCGAATTGCAAGCTCGTTTCGACGAGGAAGCAAATATTTACTGGTCGAATAAGTTGCAAGAAGAGGGCGCCAATGTTATTAATGGTGTGCCGGGCATGAAAGTACATAGTAAACTGCTTTGGATAAAGCGAAAAGAGGAAGATGAGTTTAGAAATTATGCCTACATAGGCACGGGAAATTTTCATGAAGGAACAGCAAAAGTTTATGCTGATGAGGGATTAATGACTTCCGATAAACGGTTGGCCAACGAAGTTGAAAATATATTTGCCTTTTTTAAACATAACTATCAACACTTCGATTATCAGCACTTGGTTGTTAGTCCGTTTAGTATGCGTACTGTTTTTACCAACAACATAAATCGCGAAATTGAGTTGGCAAAACAAGGGGAAAATGCGTATATGGTTCTAAAAATGAACAGTTTGATTGATCCGAAAATGATGCACAAGATTTACGAGGCAGGTCGCGCCGGCGTAAAAATTCAGCTCATTGTTCGTGGTATTTTCGGGTTAAAATTAGATGAAAAAGAGTTACGTGAAAATATTACTGCAATTAGTATTGTAGATAAATACCTCGAGCATTCGCGGATTTTTATTTTTGGAAATAACGGTGACGAGAAAATTTTTATTTCGTCGGCTGATTGGATGCCGCGCAACCTGAACCGCAGGATAGAAATTGCTTGTCCGGTTTACGACCCCGATATTCGATTGGAGCTTAAAGCGATGCTGGAATTTCAGTTAAAAGACAATACAAAAGCACGTATTCTCGATTCGGAACTGCTGAATAAGTACAATATTGGAGGAGAAAATAAGTCGCGTGCACAAGAAGATTATTATCGATTTATAAAAAATAAACACCACATTGTTATGAAAATTTATCACAATCCGCGCTGTGCAAAAAGTCGCGCCGGGCTCAAGTATCTCGAAGAGAAAGGATACGACATTGAAATTGTAAAATACCTTACCGAAGGCATTTCGGAAGAAGAATTAACCGAAATTATTTCGAAAACAGACCGACCGGTATTTGAATTTGTCCGCACACAAGAAGCCGATTATAAAGAGAAATACAAAGGAAAAGAGTTTGCCGACAACGAGTGGATTAAAATTCTGGTTGAAAATCCAAGACTTTTGCAACGGCCCATTGTAGTAAATGGCGACAAAGCTATTTTAGCAAATCCGCCCGAAAATGTAGATGCAATTGTGTAATATATACTCAAACCACATAGCTTTTCGTCCCGATATACATCGGGATCATGCTCTTTCTTTTTTCACAATTTTATTT
>WGCT01000421.1 GCA_015493625.1 Draconibacterium sp.
TCTTTGCTCCATTTGACAAAATGGAATTATCAAATCAGTACTTAAATCGCCATTTAATTGTACAGTAGCCATGCTTGCCAAAATCATTGAATAAGGATCATAAGGATCGAGGGGTGCCGAAACATAATTATTATTGTAGTATCCTGAATTGTATCCTGATTCAAAGGTTTCAAATTCAAATATTCCTTCTTCTTTTGGATATGCTATCATATATTTAATATGATACTCTTCAATATTAAAAGTAAGAATATCTGTTTTCCCATCGCCATTATAATCTCCCTGATAAATACCAAGCCCTATATTTGAACCGATATTCGTAGGGGTATTAATAAATTCTGTGCCATTGGAATAATACATATAAAAATTTTGATCAGTCATATCCTGAAAAACCATATCTGTTTTCCCATCACCATTGTAATCTCCAAGGTAAATGCCATCCCAACTATTGGGTGTATCACCATCATATATTAAATTAGCTGTTGCTCCAAATTCATAAATTTCATATCCATTAACATCCTGTATTAACAACTCCTTTTTACCATTGCCATTAAAATCGAGTGTATGCTCATTATTTAAACTATAAATTCCATAACGTTCATAAACATTCTCGCCCCATGAAGCGATATTGCCTGACGATTTTAGTTCTAATGATGAGTGAAGATAATTATTGTACCCAAAAGAATAAATATACCAATCCTTTTCTCCGGCAACCTTCTCATTTCTTTTAACCATATAATCACTTAATCCATCGCCATCGAAATCAGTAATAAATATCTCATTTTCAAAGTTGAAATAACCTGAATTTGCTTGCGGGATAAAACTTGTTCCAGTTGCCAAATAAACTGTAAAATACCAACCACTTGAATTGTGTTTTTTCATTAATAAATCGGTCATTCCATCTCCATTAAAATCACCAACATCAAATGATTGAAAGTTAAGTAACAGACTTCCTTGATTTATGAATTCGAAATCAGTTCCCTGTTGATTTGCACAATACAGCCTCCACTTATCAGAAGATGAATAACTGCTTTTTATTGGTATTGATACAAAATCTGTTTTTCCATCTCCATTAAAATCACCATAAATAAAGTTGTATTGATCAGTATATAATTCTGAAATAGTTTTGGTTTCCTTGCTAAAAGATTTATTTCCAAATCCATAATTGCAAGTTGTCTGATTTAATTCTTCTCCATCGCTACCTGTTTGTGTAATGGTTGCAAGCCGAGAATTAACGTCATAGTCGTATCCACACTCATATTTCCTCACAAAAGCACCATCGCTAATTACTTCTATATTTTCGAGCAGTAATTTGGCAGTAATTTGTTTTCCTGCCGGCCAGGTTGTATTTACATCGTTTCGTGTAACATAGTTAAACAGTATGGTGTTGTACGGATTTTTACTGTCTGCTGTATTTCCGGCATATTTAATAGTAGAAATAGGCTGTTCATCGTCATCGGTGCGGTATTCAAACAACATATAGTTGGAGTTTTGATCTTCTATACGGTTTATTTTCCATGCAATTACATTACTGTTAGCTCCAATAATACGTGCATTGGGTGCATTCCCAAACTCCATAGTTAACCCGTCTTTTGTTTCAACTTTAAACCAAAGCGGGCCACTGCCCGAGGTGCCCTGCGCGGTTACTTTTACAAATGTTTCAACCTCGGTATGGTATTCCGAGTTAGCTTGTCCCTGGCTGCCTGCCGTAAGTATTAATCGTTGTCCATCTAAAGCAAAGTTATCTGTTGCGTCTAATTTTATCTCTTCTACTTCGCCATCGTTATAAATGTTTTTAGGCACACGGGTAATTGCCGAAAGCCCTGCCAGGTTCCACCCTATGCCCATTATTCCGTTTCCTGCCTGGCTGTTATATATTAGGCTAAGGTTAGGTTGCATACCCTGTGTTCCGGGTGGCACTTCAATAGGTATGGTGTAGTTTGCCGCCCCCGTTTGCGAAACACCGGCCTGCCCGGGTATTGCCCCTACCGGCAGCGACGGGTCTATTTCTGTAGGTATGGTTGCAGGGTCGATATAATTAACTGCTGTTATTGGCGGTTGCGGCAAACTTGGGTCGATATGCGCCCAAAAATTATTGCCCGCTGTTGCATTGTAACTAAAACCCGGTTTTAAAAATACCGAATAACGAGCTACTTTATCGTGTGTAGCCCCTGTATGATTTGTGCTTAACGTTATTATACTTTCCTGGGCCGATAACAGGATAGGAACCAATACTGTAAGTAAAGCGAGTTTGATATTTAGTAGTTTCATTTGTTGAATATTTTATTGAGACACAGGATTTATTTATTTGGAATGTTACTGGTTGCAGGTTACAAACTGCGACTGAATACTGCGACACTTTTATTCTTTAATAATTTTCCACGTAACCGGTTCTTCATTGAGGATTGTTTTTATAAAGTACATTCCCCCTGGTTTTCCCCACAGATTTATCCGGGTAACTTGCCCCGTTATTTTCGATTTACCAATCAGCCTGCCGGTTGGTCCCCAAATTTCAAGTTCGGGTTTTACTCCTTGCGGTAAATGGTTAAATTTTATATAAACTGCACCTTGTGTTGGATTGGGGTACAGTTTTACTTGTATTTCTGCAAACGATTCTTCAAGTGCCGAATTTGCAAATTCCACTTTTGAGTTCTCCTCCATAATTATTGGTTGCGATGCCAGGGCACTATCACGTTTAATTTCTCCCGATTTTAAAGCTATTTCCCTTTTTATGCGGTTGCCCGTTGCATCGTAGGTGTAGGTTATTTGGGCATAGCAAGTTGTTCCAAGCAGGAGGGCAATTAGTAGGATTGTTATTTTTCTCATGGTGTTTTTTTAGTAATGAGTAATTAGTAGTTTTAAACCTTCAATTCTCCAGTACCGGATATGATTTTTGGGCGGATGCCTGTCATTTGTGTTTATCTCTGCTTACTCTTTTTCTATCTCCCAGCTATATCTTTTTTCGTTCATATCCAGAGTAACCTTATATTTTCCTGTAGGAATGCGCTCAAGGTTAATTGTTGATATTTTGCTCCTCACATAAATACTTTTTATGGCACTTCCCCCTGAGTTATAGAACTCGAGTATTGGTTTATAATCTTTGGGGAGTTTATCTAACTTTAAATAAATTACTCCTTTTTCAGGTACCGGGTATAGGGATACTGAATTATTTGACAATGCTTTTTTAGTTGTGCCGAGACCATTAAGAATTACCTTCTTTTCATTATCAATCGAAACTAACAAAGGATA
>WGCT01000422.1 GCA_015493625.1 Draconibacterium sp.
CGGAGATGTGTATAAGAGACAGTTTAACTCGTGGGTCATATTGTTTATAAAGTCGTTTTTTATATTCGATAGTTTTTTCTGTCTGAAAATAACCATAATGGTATAAACGAAAATGCCTATTAATAATGCTGTTAAAATAATTGTCGGGATTACCGAAAGTCCGGTTTGTTTTAATAAATAACCCGACCTTTTTGGGAAATAAATGTTTAAATAATTGGGTTTTGCGCCATAAAAATCGTTTAGGAAAAGCGGTTGTGCAAACTCTTTCTGCCGTCCCGGATTGTAATCGGCATTTCCAAAAATTATTCGCTTTTTCCCAAGGTTCGAGTTTTTTATAGCATACTTAAATTCAATATTAATTCCGGTTGCAGCAATTGCCGATTTTATCAAATTATCGAGAATTGTAGAATCAATACGGTCTTTAATCGGGCGGTCTTCAAGAATAATTTTATAGTTGTGCCAGTCGATATTTCTAAGCCACCGTTGTTTCCGTTCCTGTTGAGTTTGAAACAGCTTCATAATTGCAAGCGAATCGCCCGTAAGTCCGGTAGTGTCGGCTAATTCAATACTAAACTCTTCGTGTATAAACCGGCTTTGTGCTTTTTTTGTAATTTGTGAACTAAAACTTAACGACCATTGCCGGCCATTATTTTGAGGAAAAACTTTAAAATCTTTCGACACCTCGTTTTCGATGGGAAGTTTTTGTAACCGCGCACTTTGCCGCGCTTCTCGTTCTTCAATCTGATTGAGCTGAGCCGACACCAAAAGCAATGCATTAGTAACCAATTGGTTAAATTGCTCTTCGCGAATGTCGGAAGCTGATTTAATCATACTGGTTTGAACAAATATCAAACCCGAAAGCACTGCTGCCATCACAACTATTAATGTTATTAACATCCTTCGGCTCATGCAACAAAGATAGTTTTATTGATTTTTGAAAAATGACCTGATTAACATTATTTAACACAGTGTGTTAATATTAACCAGTGTTAAATAAAAAGGCTGTTAAATCGCCTTTATTTAACATCTATTAAACAAAAATCATCGTTATTTCTTTTCTGTCAGTACTTTTTCAATTACCTGAGGAAAGTATTTGTATTCCAGTTCGTGAACTTTTTGGGCAACATCTTCAGCTAAATCGGTAGGAAGAACTGGGCAGGTTGCTTGAAAAACCAATTCTCCCTCGTCGTATTTTTCATTTACAAAATGAATTGAAATCCCCGACTCTGTTTCATGGTTAGTAACAACAGCATTGTGTACATTCATTCCGTACATTCCTTTTCCCCCATATTTGGGCAAAAGTGCCGGATGAATGTTTAAAATCTTAAAATTTTGAATTAAACCCGACGGAACCAACCACAGAAAACCCGCTAAAACGATTAATTCAATATCTCTTTCAATTAATTTTTCAACAACTGAGTTATTCTTAACAAACGCTTTTCGGTCGAAAACAAATGTGTCGACACCAAACTTTCTAGCACGTTGCAAAACATAAGCATCTGCATTATTCGACCACACCGAGTCTATGGTAACATCTTTGTTATCAGCAAAATATTCGATAATATTTTGTGCGTTTGTTCCCGAGCCAGAGGCAAATATTGCTATTTTTTTACTACCCATTTTACTGTTTTATTATTTCGAACATTTGAACGTAGAGTTCAATTCAGAGTATTAAATCTTATGTTTGTCACTACGTTTTTATCTTTTTTAAAAATTTTCTTGGAGATTTCGAGCGTAAATGTATTACTTTGCACCGAATTATTTTAAAACAAATTTAAGTATTAATCAAAATTTTAGAATTATGTCTGACGTTGCAGAAAAAGTAAAAGCAATAATCGTTGATAAATTAGGAGTTGACGAAAGTGAAGTAACTACTGAAGCATCTTTCACTAATGATTTAGGAGCTGATTCACTTGACACAGTGGAGTTGATTATGGAATTCGAAAAGGAATTTGACCTTGCTATTCCGGACGATGAAGCTGAGAAAATTTCAACTGTAGGAGAAGCCATCGCACATATCGAATCGGCTGTAAAGTAGTTTAATTTACACTTTCATTTATGGAATTTAAACGGGTAGTTATTACTGGTGTAGGAACCGTTAATCCATTAGGGAACTCTGTTGAAGAGTATTGGAAAAATCTTGCCAACGGAGTTAGTGGTGCCGGGCCAATTACATTGTTCGATGCCTCGTTGCAAAAAACACAATTTGCATGCGAGGTTAAGAATTTTGATGCAACTCGGTATATGGAGCGAAAAGAGGTTCGCAAATACGATTTGTACGCTCAGTATGCGTTTGCCAGCACCGATGAAGCTGTACGCGACTCGGGGCTCGACCTTGAAAAGGTTGACCACGACAGAACGGGAGTAATATGGGGAGCCGGAATTGGCGGGCTACAAACTTTTTTTGAGGAGTCAAGGAGTTATAGAGACGACCGACCTCGTTTTTCTCCGTTTTTTATCCCTAAAATGATTGCAAATATTGCGGGTGGATTAATCTCCATTAAGTACGGATTCAGAGGGCCCAACTATACAACAGTTAGTGCCTGTGCTTCGGCATCGCATGCAATGATTGACGCTTTTAACATGATTCGCATGGGGAAAGCTGATATGATGGTAACCGGGGGTTCCGAAGCAGGAGTTAATGTTGCAGGAATAGCAGGATTTAATTCAATGAGAGCAATCTCTACCCGTAACGATGATCCTACAACAGCCTCACGCCCATTCGACAAAGACCGCGACGGTTTTGTAATGGGAGAAGGTTCTGCAGCATTTATTCTCGAAGAATATGACCATGCTGTAAAACGAGGTGCGAAAATTTATGCAGAATTAGCCGGAGGAGGAATGTCAGCCGATGCATTTCATATGACTGCTCCCGACCCCGATGGGAAAGGTGCAAAATTGGTAATGAAATGGGCATTGGAAGATGCGGGCTTAAATCCCGAGGATGTTGATTATATTAATGTTCACGGTACTTCAACCCCATTAGGCGATATTGCCGAACCAAAAGCTATCATCAAAACATTTGGTGACCATGCATACAAAGTAAGTATTAGTTCAACAAAATCGATGACCGGGCATCTTTTGGGTGCTGCCGGAGCAGTTGAAGCGTTGGCTAGTATTTTAGCAATTAATAATAGTATTATTCCTCCTACCATTAACCATTTTACCGACGATCCTGAAATTGACAATAAATTGGATTTCACATTCAATACGGCCAAAGAACGGAAAGTTGATGTTGCAATAAGTAACACATTTGGTTTTGGTGGCCATAATGCAACTGTAGTATTTAAAAAACTATAGTAAAACACTGTGGTTAAGAGAATTGTACAACGAGTAAAACTCTTTTCGTCGGAACGAAAAGAGTTTTACTTATTTTTAAAAGAGCTTATCGGATTTTACCCTCAAAACCTGAAATTATACGACCTTGCCTTTATTCATAAATCGGCATCAACAGTCGATTCGCAGGGGAATTATGTGAACAACGAGCGCCTCGAGTTTTTGGGCGATGCTATTTTAGGTTCTATTATTGCCGATTTTTTATACAATCGCTTTCCGCAGGAAGACGAAGGGTTTTTAACAAAAACACGTTCGAAATTGGTCAATCGTTCATTTCTAACCAATCTCACTTTTCAAATGGGGTTGCATGTTTTTATTCATTCGAACATGACCAAAAGCAACGATAAAAGCCATATTTACGGCGATGCTCTCGAAGCATTTATCGGTGCTATTTACCTCGATAAAGGCTATAACACCACAAAATATTTTGTCACAAAAAAAATTCTTTCGCAGTTTGTCGATTTAAATGAAGTTGAGCAGAGCGACTCGAATTTTAAAAGCCGGTTGATAGAGTGGAGCCAGAAAAACCGGAAAGAGATAAATTTCGAGACAACTGAGGAGTCGGGCAATAGTACAAAACAGCCAAAATTTAAAGCCATTGTTAAAATCGATAACAAGCAAATTGGTAAAGGAACCGGCACTTCGAAAAAAGAGGCACATCAGGAAGCAGCCAAACAGGCTCTGAAAAAACTAAGTGAAAAATAGCACCCCTTTCCCCTTCACCTTAACAAAAAGCTATGTGGATTGAGTATATTTGCCCCCTATTAATTTCAAAATGAATCATCTTTTAATCATCGGGTTAGGATTTTTGGCACAAGCGCTTTTTTTTATGCGCACCATTACACAATGGTTTAAGTCGGAACAGGAGGGAGAAGTTATTTCGCCTATCGTTTACTGGCAAATAAGTTTGCTGGCTTCGATATTAATGCTAACCTACGGAATTTTGCGAAATGATTTTGCCATTGTTTTTGGGCAATTTTTGGTTTATAGCATCTATATTCGCAATCTTCAATTAAAAAAAGCGTGGCACAAAATGCACATCGTTTCGAGGGTACTTGCTATTATTGTCCCGATAAGTTATATTTTCTGGCTCATTTTTTCCGACACTCATAATTTCAACTCAATACTAAAAAACGAAGATGTATCGCTGTTTTTAATGATTTGGGGAACAACAGCACAGTTGGTTTTTATTTCGCGCTTCTATTATCAATGGATTTATTCTGAGAACAGAAAAGAGTCGGTTTTGCCTCTAGGTTTTTGGCTGATTAGCACGGCCGGTTCGTTAATGATTTTTGTTTACTCAATTCTTCGTCTCGACCCTGTTTTGTTTGCGGCACACAGTTTGGGCCTTTTTATTTATGCACGCAATATTTTGTTGCATTACGGAAAAGGAAGCCTGTTTTCGAAACTTCATACAATTCCCGGGGTAAGTAAATTTATTCAGAAAGTTTCGGATAAAATAAAATAACAAGGCAACCCTTTTCTCTCAAAATTAACGACCAGCACTTTCAGTATTTTTTAACTCTTTCGCACAAAATAAGAAACAAAACAGGTAAACAATTCTTATAATTCAACTGTTTTTTCTACTTTCGAATACAATGCAAAACAACAACAAATATATTGCACGCGAAGGATGGCTTTCGGTAATCGGTAACATTTTTCTGTTCGGACTAAAATATTGGGCAGGAGTTGTAAC
>WGCT01000423.1 GCA_015493625.1 Draconibacterium sp.
ATTTTTTCTCACTTTTTCTATTGCCAACGCAATTTCATCCATATCCGGTTTTCTCGCAAGCAAAACATTTTGCGGCAACCAAACCGCCTCTTCGTAACATAACTTATCGTTTGCAGGACATTGATTTTTTTCGAGATAGGCACTGTAATCGAGCATCTTTTCCGGATACATTTTTTGAAAGTTCTTCGATTGAAAAGCATTCTCGAGGAAAGGCATCTTATTGAGTGGTGAATATCCTTTCGAGCAGGATACTCCTTCGGCAGAAAGCGCCTTTAAGAATTTCTCTCGCGGCAACCCGCCAAATTCGTCTTTGTTATACCTGAACGGAAACAGATGAAAGGCAGCCCGCGTAACATTATTATTGAGTTTATAGGGTGTTATTCCCTGAATATCTTTTATCTGCGATTTTAAATAGGTGGCATTTATATTCCTGGTTTCTGTCTCTTTTTCGAGCCGTTTGAGTTGAGCCAGACCAATTGCCGCCTGATATTCTGTTATTCGCAATTTTGTTCCGGCAATTATCGTTCCGGCACCCACCGCGCCCACCGACGAGCCATAAGGATTTCCATAATTATGGTACGAATAACATCGGTCCATAAACTCTTCGTTATCGCTTACAATTGCACCTCCTTCGCCTATTGGCAGATTTTTCGAGTTCTGAAAACTAAAGCAACCGGCATCGCCGAATGTACCCATTTTTTTATGGTCGATTTCGGCTAGCCAAGCCTGACAGGCATCTTCGACAACAACTAAATTGTGCTTTTTAGCAATCGCCATAATTTTATACATTTCGGCAGGTAAACCCAAAATATGAACCGGGAGGATTGCCCGTGTCCGCGACGTTATTTTCTCCTCTATTTTGCTCGCATCAATCTGAAATGTTTCCGGATTGGTATCGACAAAAACCGGCATCGCTCCTGTAGCCAGAATTGCCGCAACCGATGCAATAAAAGTATACGACGAAACAATAACCTCGTCGCCGCCGCCAACATTTAACTGAACCAGTGCAGCAATAATTGCATTTGTTCCGTTAACAACTGCCAGCGCACGTTTTGCACCCACAGTTTCGGCCCACTTATTCTCAAACTCGGTAACCACTTTATTTCGCGACCATACTCCACTTCGGAGCACTTTAAGTACTCGCTCTTCGTCGGTTGCCGGATTCCAGCGTGGCCATTTGGGCCAACTTTCGGTACGCACCGGCTTCCCTCCTAAAATTGCCGGTACATTGGTCTCGTTTTTTATTGCTGCAAAAGCCGAAGAAATTGAGCCTGACGAAACAATTGTTCCAATGCCAAGTAACGAGTTTTGCTTAATAAATTTTCTTCGTGAGTTCTCTTTTTCGTTCATCTCAGTTTAGTTTTAGTTCAACTTGTAAAGATAAAAACTTATCAGTATAGAACAAGCAAAATTCAACCTCGAACAAGAGATTAATGCTGAGCATATTACAATTAATTGGGTTAAATGTCTCGAAAAATAAAATGCGAAAAGCGATAAAATTTAAGGTTTAAAATCAATCGACTATAACTCTTTTGCACTTCTGCCAAAGCTCCTGTATTCGTCTTTTTCAATTTCTATTTCAGGTTCGGCAAATGGTTTGTCGGTTAATTTAAATGCAATGTATTTAATTTTTATTCCCCGGTCGAGCCACTGTTTTTCGTAAAACGTTTTTATTTTCAGCGTTTCGCTTAGCTGCTCCCAGCTGTATAGATTGTCGGTTTCGGCAATTACCTCGAATTGGTTAAAGTGTACCAATGCCCGGGCATAAACATATTGGAAATTACTGTCGGTTTTTAAATGAATGATTCCGCCCGGTTTTAAAAAGAGCCGGTATTTATTTAAAAACAGAGTTGATGTCAGCCGTTTTCTGGTTTTTTTCATTTGGGGGTCGGGAAAAGTAAGCCATATTTCGGCAACTTCGCCGGCACTAAAAAACTGAGTAATAATTTCGATATTGGTACGTAAAAAAGCCACGTTTTTAAGCCCTTTTTCGAGTGCCTGTTTTGCTCCGCTAAACAGGCGTGCTCCTTTAATATCGACCCCAATGTAATTGATATTTGCATTTTGTTCGGCCAAGGCAACTGTGTATTCGCCTTTACCGCAACCCAATTCCAAAATAACTGGATTGTTATTTTTAAAGAACTCTTTTGCCCATTTCCCTTTTAATCTGAAATCGGCTTGTTCTATTTTATTATACGGAGCCTGAACAACATGTTCAAAAGACTCCATTTCATTAAATTTCGATAACTTATTTTTTCCCACTTTCTTATAGTTAATAGTTCGTTATTCCGAAGGAATCTCCACAGTTGTGTCAAATAGTTGGTATTCAGTAATTTAGTTTTTGTCTTATGTCGATAAATCTAACAATCTGTTCTACAGTTAAACGCTATAAAAAATCTAAATATTTATGGCAGTGTTAATTTGAATGAGATAGTATTACTCCCCGGTTTTCTCCACTCTGAAACCAATATCGGTAATTCCTTTTAGTACTTTATTGCGCATGCCGTGCTGAATGGTAACTTTATATTCGCCCGCTTTGGGGAAATAAACATTACGTTTATATAAAACCTGTTTTGTTTTAATTCCGCCAAATCCGTCGCCCAGCCATTTTCCTGCGGGGTTGGCAAGCACAACCTCAAATGTGTCGGCAACTGCGGTTTTCCCCGGCTCTTCAATTTTAATAAACAACCACAAATTGCTGTATTTGTATTTTATATCGTTTCGTACATTTATATAAAGGTTATTTGTTTGAACCGTATTGTCAATCTGAACAGGAAAAGTAAGTAACGAATCTTTGTGCCAACCTGTTTTGGGAAGTTTTTTGTATGCTTCGAAAACGCGACTCCGGTCGCAGTTAAAGAATAAAAAAGGAATAAATATAAAAAGGAGCAGGTGTGTTACGTTTCGCTTCATCGTTTGTTTTGATTTCTGTTCGGACGACGGTTAAAATTTCGTTTCTTTTTGCGAGGGTGTTTTTTGGGTCGGTCGAAACGGTGCAAATCGTCCTGCCCTACAACATTATGAAAACTTTCGTTGGCTTTTGTTGCAAAGGTTTCATCGGTTAGCAAAAGTTTTTCCGGTTTTTTCCCCTGTCTGTTTAGCCGCTGAATCTCTTTAACCCTTTTTACCGGAACAACTATCTGTGCCGAAGGTGTATTTCCCTGTGACATATACGAATAGGTACCATTTAAAATATCGGCTTTAAGGAAATAGTACAATCCCATCTCTGTTTCAAGAGGAATATTACTAGGAGGAAAATTTCTTTGAGCATCCATATACGTAGCAAGCTCGAAATTGAGACAACACTTTAATTTTCCACACTGGCCGGCCAGTTTCTGCGGATTGAGAGAAAGCTCCTGATTGCGTGCCGAATTTGTTGTTACCGAAACAAAATTATGCATCCACGTAGAGCAACAAATTTCTCTTCCGCACGGGCCAATTCCGCCAATGCGGCCGGCCTCCTGTCGTGCACCAATCTGTTTCATCTCAACACGGATATGAAAATTCTCGGCAAGCACTTTAATCAGTTCTCTAAAATCGACACGCCCGTCGGCAATGTAGTAGAATATTGCTTTTGTACGGTCGCCCTGATATTCAACGTCACCTATTTTCATATTAAGTTTAAGGTCGGAAACAATCTGGCGCGAACGAATCATTGTTTGATGTTCAAGCGAAATTGCCTCTTTCCACTTCTCAATATCGGTTTGTTTTGCTTTTCGGTATATTTTTCTGAATTCGCCATTTACCAGTGTAACTTTGTGTTTTTGCATCTGCAAATTCACCAGCTCACCCATTACCGAAACAATTCCTATATCGTGTCCGGGACTGCTTTCAACGGCAACAATATCGCCAACTTTTAGGTTGAGGTTATTTACATTCCGGTAATAGTCTTTGCGTGTGTTCTTAAACCGTACTTCAACAACACTGTTTAATAGAGTAACCGACTGAATGTCTTTTAACCAGTCGGTAACGTGTAACTTTGCGCAGTTCCCTGTATTAGAACTGCATGCGCCTCTTTCTATGGTATCAACATGTTGCATTATTTAACCGTAGCCGTTTAATCGCGTTAAGCTAATAAAAATTACATTCAACACAAAAATAGTGATAATTCGTAAAGAAATGAGTTTTTAATACCAACTGTCTGAATTTTTATAGCGAGAATTGTAAAATAACTTGTTTACTAACGTTTTATAAGCCGTACCATTCGGAGGGCAAGATCGAGGAAAATAATTTTCTGATTTCCATTCATCGAGATGTGCTTTATTGCCAGTTCGAACTCCTTAAAAAATTGCGAAATATTTCGCTCGTTAATAAAAGGTGCAAACCGGGCTCCCCACTCTTTCTCCGGTTTAGAGAGATAGACAATGCTGCTCTGTTTCATATTTAAAACAAAATATTCGCGAATTAGCCTCAAAGAAAAATTTAAAAATGCCTTCTGTTTTTCGCGGTTAAATGCAGCCATCTCCTCGGCCCATTTAATTTGCTCCAGTACTTCTCTTTTATAGGCGAAACGCATCATCTCCTGAAATTTCAGAAAATAGAACTGCTCCTCTTCGCCCGGCGATAAATACTCGAGTGCTTTCAAATAATTCCCATTGGCAAGGTGAACGGCATCGGGGATGAGTGCTTCGTTTACATCGCCAATTTTATAAAGTGCATTCCGAATCGATTCGTTATCGATAAACGGGAAATGAATAAGCTGTGTACGCGAACGAACGGTTCCAATAACCGCCTCCTCGTTTTCGGTAATTAAAATAAAGAGTGTTTTGTTGGGCGGTTCCTCAATTAGTTTTAGCAATTTATTCGAACATGCTGTGTGCATCTTTTCAGGAAGCCAGATAATCATTATTTTATACTCCGACTCGAACGATTTCAGATTTAACTTTCTTATTATCGACTCGCTTTCGCGTTCGAAAATTCCACCTTGTGTTTTTTCAGCATTAATAAAAGTTAGCCACTGTCCTAAATTAAAATAGGGGCTCTTTTCTACCATTTCGCGCCATTGAAAAAGGAAATCGTCGCTTACCGCTTTTTTAATTTTTGGCGTATTAAAAATTGGAAACACAAAGTGCAAATCGGGGTGAACCAGATTTTGGTATTTATGACACGATGGACAAACGCCACACGAATCGGTGTCGGTACGGTTGGTACACGAAATATATTGCGCATAGGCAATAGACATTGCCAGCTTTCCGGTTCCTTCGGCACCCGAAAATAGCAGAGCATGACTTATCCGCTCCTCTTTTACGGCGGTTATCAGTCGGTTTTTTACTCCGTCTTGTCCAATTACATCTTTAAAAAACATGATTCAAAAATAGCTTTTTAATCATTGATATTCCAAATGCGTAACTTTATTTTTCTTTCTGCTCCTATTTAAACTGCCAACTGGTTTATCTTGTTGGTATTATTTCAATATTAAATTGTTTTCGACAAAAAATATCTGCTATTTCCGGCTTAATATATTTCTTACCTTTGATTGTTTTCAAAAAATAAATTAAAATAAAATACAATGCAAACAATTAGCAACTACAATTTTAAAGGCAAAAAAGCACTCATTCGGGTTGACTTTAATGTGCCGTTAAACGAGAATTTTGAGATTACCGACGATACCAGAATGAGGGCAGCACTTCCAACCATTAAAAAAGTAATTGAAGGCGGTGGTTCTCCGGTAATTATGTCGCATTTAGGACGGCCAAAAAACGGTCCCGAAGAAAAATTTTCGCTAAAACCGTTGGTAAATCACCTTTCGGAATTACTGGGTGGTGCTACTGTTAACATTGCTCCCGATTGCATTGGCGACGAAGTTAAAGCAATGGCAAACAACATAAAACCGGGTGAAGTTTTAATTTTAGAAAACCTCCGTTTTTATAAAGAAGAGACAAAAGGCGACGAAGAGTTTGCAAAAAAACTTTCGGAAATTGGCGACTGCTGGATAAACGATGCTTTTGGAACAGCACATCGCGCACACGCTTCAACCGCTGTAATTGCAAAGTTTTTCCCCAACGATAAAATGTTTGGCTATTTAATTGAAAGCGAAGTTGAAAGCCTCGACAAAGTGGTGAAAAACCCACAACGTCCGTTAACTGCAATAATGGGAGGTGCAAAAGTATCATCGAAAATTACAATTATCGAAAATCTGCTCGACAAAGTTGACAACCTGATTTTAGGTGGCGGAATGACATTTACTTTTGTGAAAGCAAATGGTGGAAACGTTGGAAATTCGATTTGCGAAGATGACTATATTGAGACAGCAAAAACAATTCAGAAAGTGGCAAAAGAGAAAGGTGTTAATTTAATTTTTGCCACCGATGTACTTGCTGCCGACGCTTTTAGTAACGATGCCAACACCAAAATTTTACCTGCCAAAGAAATTCCTGAAGGATGGCAAGGTTTAGATGCAGGCCCCGAAAGTGTTGAAAGTTTTAAAGAGGTAATTAAAAAATCGGGAACTATTCTTTGGAACGGTCCTGTTGGCGTTTTCGAAATGGAAACTTTTGCAAAAGGTTCGGTTGCCGTTGGAGAAGCTGTTGTTGAGGCAACAAAAAACGGAGCTTTCTCGCTTGTTGGCGGTGGCGACTCGGTAGCTTTAGTAAACCAATTTGGTTTTGCCGATGGCGTTTCGTATATCTCTACTGCCGGTGGCGCTCTGCTCGAATACCTCGAAGGAAAAACCCTTCCGGGAATTGCAGCAGTTCGCGGAGAATAAAATCTAACCGAAGATTGTTCTTCCCATTACGAAAAAAATTTCATTCAAGGAAAGCCTACAATATTCATTCAAAAAAGAAATCCTCGATTCTATAACCGAATCGAGGATTTCTTTTTGCTAAGACCTTTACTAAATCTTCAACTTTTTCTGCAATAATTTCACTTCACGTTCCAATGTTTTTTCGCTTTTAATTGCTTTCGAAAGAGCAAGTGCATCGCGAACAGCCTCTTTGTCGTAAGTCTCTAAAATTATATAATAA
>WGCT01000424.1 GCA_015493625.1 Draconibacterium sp.
ACAAAATAATTAAATTCAATTAAACGGCATTATAAAGTCAAATTGTATAAGTTTTAAAAAGAGTCCCCTGTATTTTCTTATGGGGGACTTTATTGATTGAATATTAAATTTCTCGACAACAACGGGTTCAAAATAAATATGTTGAGTTGCAGATATTAACCTATTTTGTTGGTTATTTTACCAATTTCTCTGTCTCAAGAATTGCAGATTGAGTTCCGACAATATGTAGAATGTCGCCTTTTCGTAAATAGGTATCTCCATGCGGAATCTTCATTTCGTCTCCCGATTTTATCATCATTAAAATTGCATTGTACTGAAATGGAATATCTTTAATTTGCTTTCCGTCAATTTTGCTGCTTGTTATCTGTATCTCTTCAATTACAAAACTGTCGAAACTTTCAACAAGATTATGGTAGGTATTTGGTCTGAGAATAAGGTTTTCGAGTGTTGTTGCCAAAACTCCCCTTTCATCAACGGTGTCAACGTTCATTAGATTTAACTTGTTTTCAATTTTTTTTAGTTTTGTTCGCGATATAATATTTTCGTGTCGAAATTGTTCGCGTAGCATGTGTGCAATTTGCAAATTGGTATTATCGCTGTTGCATTCTAAAATTACATAATTGCTTGGAGCCATTTTTAGATGTCGGAAAATAGCTTCATTTGTACCATCGCCAAGAATTACATTAAGTCCTTTTTTCTGTATCTCTTTAAAACGTACAGGGTTGTTTTCAACGATTACCGAATTTTTCCCATGTGCATGTAACCGGCGTGTAAGCAGAACTCCGGTACTACTGCCGCCAACAATAATTGTTTTTTGTCCGTCGAGAATACCGCGAGGGTTAAGAGAATTAAACAGAATTGGCGAAAGAAGGCAAGTAATAATTGCCATAAGAATAAACGATGCATTTATTCCCGGTGTAACGACTTCCATTTCCAGTCCAATTGCCGAGGCAGCAATTATCAGACTTAGTCGCGACGAAACCAGAAACCCTCCTGCAAAAGCTCTTCTGAACCCGAAAAAGCGTGTCCAAAGCATCGACGGAATTAATTTTATGCCGAAAAGAACTATTAATAAAATGGGGAGAAACCAGATTATGGAAGTATCGAATTCGGCCAGAGCCGAAGTGTCGAACTCCATTCCCACCATCACAAAAAATATGGGGATAAAAAAACCAAACCCCATTCCGTCCATTTTTAGCATTAGCAGCGACCTCTCTTTGTGTAAAAATCCCGACATAAGCAACCCGCTTAGAAAAGCTCCAAGAAGAATCTCTTCTTCGCCAATGAGTTGCGCCATTACAACAAAAATGGTGATAAGCAGAACTGTTCCTCTTACCTTTATCTGTAACGCAGAGTGCGAGAACCGGAACGACATTTTTTTTATAAGGGGTACATCTTTCATTTTTTGCCTGATGATACTAAAGATGTAAAAAGCAAAAAACAGAATAAAAATATAGAGCAACTCGAACTTAAATCCATTTTTTAGTGTGAATGCCGTAAACGAGAAAAGTATGATACTGAAAATATCGGCTACGGCAGCTGTTAAAATTAGCATCTGACCGTAATGTCCGGCAATCTCACCACGATTCTTTAAAATAGGGAGAATAATTCCCACCGACGTTGTTACCATAATTAACGAAAAGTACCAGATACTTGGAATATGAATAAAATGAGATAGTGCAAGTGTGCTTATATACGAAAGAATAAGGGTAATGCCGAAATGGGTAATACCCATTAATAATGGGTTTTTAAAGTAGGATGAAAATGTGATTCGCTTCCGTGGCAGCGAGGCAATAATCTGGTCCACATTAATTTCGAGGCCACTTAAAAACATAAGGAATATAAAACCGGCAAGAGCCAGAAAATCAAGAATTCTGATGCTCTCCGGGCTAAATTTATCGAGTAAGAAATGGCCTAAAATAAACCCCAGAACAATTTCTGCTATTACGGTAGGTACTTTCCCAAATTTAAAAAGGGCAAGTACAACCGGTGCAATCCATGCCAGTGTCATTACAATCATTAAAGGGAAAAAATCGACATGAAACGACAT
>WGCT01000425.1 GCA_015493625.1 Draconibacterium sp.
GTTCCGGATTATTCTTTATACTTTCAATTTTAGTTTTAAACTGTGCCGACTTGCTTGTTTCGCGCGGAAAATATTCGAGTGCCCAAATAATAATTACGCCAAGCAAAACAATAGTTCCTATTTTACGAAGGTAATGCTGCGTTTTGTCCCACATATGAAAAAGAATGTTCCGAAGTGTGGGAAGCCGGTAGGTTGGCAGCTCCATAACAAAAGGAGTCTCTTTATTTTTAAAGACAGTTTTATTTAAGATTTGTGCCGTAACAAAAGCGAAAACAATTCCAATAGTATAAAGACCAATTAAATAGAGAGCCTGATATTTCTCGAAAAATGCCGAAATAATTAAAATATAAATGGGCAACCGGGCACTGCACGACATAAACGGAATAATTAACATTGTTAAAATTCTGTCGCCACGGTTACGAAGCGAGCGTGTGGCTAGAATGGCCGGAACATTGCAGCCGAATCCCATAATGAGCGGAATAAACGACCTTCCATGGAGCCCGAAACGGTGCATTATTTTGTCCATTATAAACGCAGCTCGCGCCATATATCCGGTTCCCTCGAGAATGGCAATAAAGAAAAAGAGAATTAAAATATTTGGAAGAAAGACAAGAACACTGCCGGCTCCATTTATAACGCCATTCACAATTAAATCTCGCAACATACCTGTGGGCATTATTTTCGTTACAAAATTAGCGAAAGCGGCAACTCCCATGTCAATCCAGCCGGTGGGGTAACTACCCAGTTTAAATGTGGCAAAGAAAATAAGAAAAAGGATGGCATTGAAAATTAAGAAACCGAAATATTTATGCGTTAAAATATTATCTATTTTTTCCGAAATGGTCGCTTTTTTCAGATTTGGATCGCTAAATGTTTCTTTTAATGCGCCAGTAATAAAACTGTATTTTGCATCGGTAATAACTGTCTCGCTGTTCTCGTTTTCAAGAATTTCAATCTTTTTTATCTCTTTCGAGGCCGTGCTTTTTATCGCTTCGAAATTTGAATAGCTGGAAAGAAGATCGATAACCTGTTTATCTTTTTCGAGCACTTTAATGGCTAAGAACCGCGACGAAATTTTATCGGTTATCGGTTTGTTCTCACGAATTTTTTCTCGTATAATTTTTATCGACTGCTCCAGCGTTTTCCCGTAATTAATATGAATATGGCGACTTATTTTATCGCTTCCTTCGAAAACCTGAATAACTTTATCAATTAGATTGTCGAGACCAATTCCCTTCGAACTGATTGTGGGAACAAACGGAATTCCAAGTAGTTTTTCAATCTCGTCGCGATTAAAATAGAGGTTTTTCTTCTCCAGTTCGTCGAACATATTAAGCGCAACAACAATACGCAAGTCCATATCGATTAACTGTGTTGTAAGAAAAAGATTCCTTTCTAAATTTGTGGCATCCAGAACATTAATTACAATATCGGGGGTCTGTTCATAAATAAATTTTCGTACGTAAATTTCCTCTTTCGAGTAGGCTGTAAGACTATAAGTACCAGGTAAATCGTAAAAATTGAACGTGTAACCTTTGGTTTTAAATGTTGCTTTTTTTATATCAACAGTTACACCCGAGTAATTGCCGACTTTTTCTTTCGAACCCGAGATATAGTTAAAAAGCGATGTCTTTCCACTATTCGGATTTCCAACAAGTGCAATGTTAATGGTCTTTGTTCGTTCCGACTGGTTAACCAAATCGATATTTAAATCGATAACTCCCTCGTAGTTTTCGTTGGCAATTTTATCGAACTCGTCGATAGTAACCACCTCTATCAGTTCGGCTTCCGATTTTCGAAGTGAAATATTGTAGTTGAGAATTTTAAATTCTACCGGGCCATTAAAAGGAGCTTTTTTAATCACTTTCACCTCTTTCCCTTTAACAAAGCCCATTTCCGAAATTCTTTTCCGGAATGAACCGTGCCCGAGAACCTTCGATATTACTACTGTGTCGTTATGATGTACCTCGCTCAGCTTCACTACTCTTCTTCTCCGATTTTATGCTTTATTTAAATTAAATAAAAATAAGCACAAATATATTTACATTTTTTTCATATTAAA
>WGCT01000426.1 GCA_015493625.1 Draconibacterium sp.
GGCTTTAAAAGGCCTGTAATAAAGGCAATTCGAAAAATATCGAACAAATTGTGATTTTGTTTTAATTTATGAAATCATCAAATTAAAACAGGCAGGATACAACTTGCGCATAAGATTTTAAAATTTAATACCTTTGCAAAAAAAATTGACGATTCAACTTTTAAGATTTGAAAAGAAAATAAGATTTAGATGAAGAACATTCGAAACTTTTGCATAATTGCTCATATCGACCACGGGAAAAGTACGTTAGCCGACCGGCTTTTGGAATTTACAAAAACTGTGGGCGAAAGAGATATGCACGCACAGGTTCTCGATAATATGGAATTGGAACAGGAACGTGGAATAACAATTAAAAGCCACGCCATACAGATGGAGTACCCGTTTGAAGGCGAAGAGTACAAATTAAATCTTATTGATACCCCCGGGCATGTTGATTTCTCGTACGAAGTGTCTCGATCGATTGCAGCCTGCGAAGGAGCACTGCTGATTATCGATGCCACACAAGGAATTCAGGCACAAACTATCTCGAATTTATACCTCGCCATTGAACACGATTTGGAGATTATTCCGGTATTAAACAAAATGGATCTTCCGAATGCGATGCCCGAAGCGGTCGAAGACCAGATTATTGACTTAATTGGATGCGACCACGAAGAGATAATTCATGCCAGCGGCAAAACCGGCGATGGCATTGAAAAAATTCTCGAGAGTATTGTTCATAAGATTCCGGCGCCCAAAGGCGATCCGAATGCACCCCTGCAAGCACTTATTTTCGATTCGGTTTTTAACTCATTTCGCGGAATAATTGCCTATTTTAAAGTTACAAACGGGCAAATCAGAAAAAAAGATTTAGTGAAATTTATTGCAACGGGGAAGGAGTATAATGCCGATGAAGTAGGCGTTTTAAAATTGGGATTACAACCGCGTGATGTGTTGTCGGCAGGCGATGTAGGCTACATAATTTCGGGAATAAAAACGGCAAAAGAGGTAAAAGTAGGCGATACAATTACACACGTAAATAACCCGTGCCAAAATATAATTGAAGGTTTCGAAGAGGTTAAACCAATGGTTTTTGCCGGAATATATCCAATTGATGCCGATGATTATGAAGACCTGAGAAATGCGATGGATAAATTGCAACTGAATGATGCATCGTTAACTTTTGAGCCCGAATCGTCGGCAGCACTCGGATTTGGTTTCCGGTGCGGATTTCTAGGTCTTTTACACATGGAAATTATTCAGGAACGCCTCGAACGCGAGTTCGATATGAATGTGATAACAACCGTTCCCAACGTTTCGTATTTGGCACATTTAACCGATGGTTCAACGCAAACCGTTTACAATCCTTCGGGAATGCCGGTATCGACAACTATTGAGCAGATTGACGAACCCTATATTCGAGCGAATATAATTACTGCCTCAGAATTTATTGGCCCGGTAATGAATTTGTGCCTCGACAAAAGAGGCACATTAGTTAGCCAGAATTATTTAACCTCGGAACGGGCCGAACTGGTTTTTACCCTTCCACTTGGCGAAATTGTATTCGATTTTTACGATAAACTGAAAAGTATCTCGAAAGGATATGCATCGTTCGATTATCACATGAGCGGTTTTAAACCGGCCAAACTTGTTCGGTTAGATATTCTTTTGAATGGCGAAATGGTTGATGCACTTTCAACTCTTATTCATTTCGATAATGCATACACATTTGGCCGTCGGATGTGCGAAAAATTAAAAGAACTCATTCCACGCCAACAGTTCGACATTGCAATTCAGGCAGCAATTGGTGCAAAAATTATTGCCCGCGAAACCGTTAAAGCTGTTCGTAAAGACGTAACTGCAAAATGTTATGGTGGCGATATTACCCGTAAACGTAAACTTCTTGAAAAACAAAAGAAAGGGAAAAAACGGATGAAACAGGTGGGCAATGTTGAAGTACCGCAAAAAGCATTTCTCGCAGTTTTAAAACTCGATTAATGTTTCTCAAATAAAAAAGGCAGCATCTGGTTTATGCTACCTTTTGATATTTGAATTGGTATTAGAGCTAATTTATTTCAATTTATTTTAAAAATGTACGGTGAAACACCCTGAAAATTACACAATTAATTTATACCCTTTTCCGTGTACATTAATAATTTCTACCGACTCTTCCTCTTTTAAATGTTTACGCAATTTTGTTATATAAACGTCCATGCTTCGGGCATTAAAGTAGTTATCATCAATCCAAATCGATTTCAGCGCATAATTTCGCTCTAAAACTTTATTTGCATTTTGGCAAAGCAGTTTTAATAAATCAGATTCTTTCGTTGTTAACTTCACAACATTATCACCTTCAGAAAGCGTCTGTTTTAGCGTGTCGAAAGTATAACGACCAAGTGTAAAAACCTGTTGTGCCGAAGATTGACTCTCTTGTGATGTTCGTCGTAGAATTGCTTCAATTCTAAAAATCAGCTCTTCCATGCTGAATGGTTTTGTGATATAATCGTCGGCACCCAATTTGAACCCTTCCAGCACATCTTCTTTCATATTTTTAGCTGTAAGAAAAAGAATCGGAATATCTTCATTAACAATCCGGATATCTTTTGCTAACGTAAAACCATCTTTTTTAGGCATCATTACATCTAAAATGCAAATGTCAAAATGGTCTTTCATAAAACCTTTATAGGCAGCTTCTCCGTCGGGGAACAGTTCTGCGTCAAACCCTTTTGCAATTAAATACTCTTTTAATAAAAGGCCTAAATTTTCATCGTCTTCGGCCAGCAGCAATTTTGTTTTTTGTTCCATGGTTAATTATTTATTAGTGGCAAAAATATACTAAATTTTGTTCCTTTATTTACCGCACTTTCAACTTTTATTTTACCGTTGTGCGAATCTATAATTTTTTTTACATAACTCAATCCCAAGCCAAAACCTTTTACGTTGTGAACATTTCCGGTGGGGACGCGGAAGAACCGTTCAAAGATTTGCGACTGGTGTTCTTTCGGAATTCCAATTCCGTTATCGCGAACTGAAATTATAACAAAATCTTTATTTTTCCCGGTTGCAACTTCAATTTCAGGAATATCTCTGCTGTATTTCATTGCATTGTCGAGCAAGTTAAAAATAACATTTGTAATGTGTATTTCGTCGCCTTTAACAATCAGTTCTCCATCAGAAATATTGGCAGTTAATGTTCCGTTTTTGTTTTTTACTCTCAGTTCGAAATTTCCCACAACAGTTCTAATCATTTTATTTATATCGAACTCTTTAAACTTAAATTTTAGCCGCCCTTCGTTAAACACAGCCATTTGCAAAACTTTTTCTACCTGAAAACTGAGTCGTTTGCTCTCTTCGTTAATAATTTTCGAAACGTGTTCAATCATCGACGGAGTGTTCGAAATACTTCCGTCCTGTAACATTTGAC
>WGCT01000427.1 GCA_015493625.1 Draconibacterium sp.
GCACAATTGCCGTATTCGACGAGTCGTCGCTGTTTATGAAAGAGTTTACAAATACCCAATACACAAAATACACGTTTGTACCAAAACAGGAGTACAGCCAATTAAAAACCAATTTAAAGAAAACCAATTATTATGCACTACTGTACATCCCTGCAAATATTTATTCTACAAACTCGGCCGAGTTAATTTCCAAAAAACAGCTTCCAATTGAAATAACCGAAAAAATTGAACGAAAACTAAGTCGTTTTATCGAAAACGAGAAACGTAAAAAGGTGGTGGAAAAATCGGGAATCCCCAATCTAGAAGAGCAACTAAAAAACACAAAAACCCGAATTAAGTTAAACACATTAAAAGTTTCGGAAAGTGGTGAAACTACCAAAAGTTCGTCGATTGTGGCATTTATTGCCAGTTATGCAATGGGATTTATTATTTACTTTTTTGTATTTATGTACGGTGCAATGGTCATGCGAAGTGTAATGGAAGAGAAAAAAAGCCGTATTATCGAAGTAATTGTTTCGTCGGTAAAACCGAGCCAGTTAATGGCCGGTAAAATTATTGGCACAGCACTCGTTGGACTTACGCAGGTTGCTATCTGGATAGTCTTGGGCATTGCAACACTACTTGTTGTACAGGGTATATTCACCCCCGAAACGGCACAACAAATGGGACAAAGCATTATGGAAAGCCAGTCGCAATTGAACCCGGCAATTGCACAAGCCGGCAATCAAAGTAAAATAATGGAAATAATGGAGATGATAAGTAATCTTAACCTGCCGCTTATTCTATTCGCGTTTATCTTCTATTTTCTAGGTGGATACCTGCTTTACAGCTCGCTTTTGGGAGCAGTTGGTGCCGCTGTAGACAACGACGAAGACGCACAACAAATGGTTCTCCCCATTACGTTTCCGCTTATTTTATCAATAATGATGCTCTTTCCCATTGCTAAAAATCCCGAAGGTCCGGTAGCTTTTTGGGCATCCATAATTCCGTTTACTTCACCCGTGGCAATGCTCACGCGTATCCCCTACGGAATACCAATCTGGGAGCTGCTTTTATCAATGTTCTTACTTGTTTTAGGCACAGTTGGAGCAATTCTTGCCGCTGCAAAAATATACCGTGTAGGTCTGTTAATGTACGGTAAAAAAGTTAACATAAAAGAGCTTATTAAGTGGTTGAGGTATAAGAACTAGGTTCTTTTTTCTGTGTTTGATGTAAATCTTAGTGCTGCTCGCATGTCCACTGTTTTTACGCAATAAAATATTGCGGATACGTGGAAATAAACATCAAAATTAGGGGCTTAATGGACAAAAAGGAGACTATTATGAAGCAATGATAAAAACCTTATTCTAGGGTCTGCTGAAACATAGAATGAATAAATGCAAGCATTTTTAATATAATAAGACAAAAAGCTTGCACTTTTAAAAGCTATAAACAGTGTATCTGGCTGCATATTAAGTGTTTAGTTATTTTCCGGCAGACTCTATTCTAAACATGAAGATTGAGTATGGTTTCGAAAAGGAGCATAAACAATTCATCAAACATTATCAGGGGACTTTAAAGAAATAATACCAAATTAACCTTATTGTGCCGTATTGAATCTATTCTTTTGCACAATCTTATTGTTAAAATATTTTACAAGCGAATAATGGAAACTCAAACGTCGTATTTTTCACAACTTTTTAAATTGATCCGAACGATTGTTAAAGAAGGTTATTGAATCTTTAATTTCCCAGTTCCAACTGGTTTTTAACCAAATTATAGTAAGCTCCTTTTTTTGCTGTTAACTCTTTATGGGTTCCAACTTCCACAATTTCACCCTTTTCGAGTACCACAATCTGGTCGGCATTTTTTACGGTACTTAAACGGTGCGCCACGGTAATTACGGTCCGTCCGCGATAAAAATCGTTTAGGTTCTCGATAATTACCCGCTCGTTGTTGGCATCGAGTGCATTTGTTGCCTCATCGAAAAAGAGAAATTCGGGGTTTTTATACACTGCCCGCGCAATTAAAATACGTTGTTTTTGTCCCTGACTTAATCCAACTCCCTCCTGCCCTATTTTTGTATTGTAGCGCAACGGCAAATTTTCGATATAATCTTCGATATTGGCAATTTGCACCGCTTTTAATAGTTTCTCTTTGTTGGGATAATCGTCGCCAACAGCAATATTGTTTGCAATGGTATCGGAAAAAATAAACCCGTCCTGCATTACTACACCGCATTTGTTGCGCCACATCTCCATACTAAACTGGCCGAGAGCAATGTTCCCAATTTCAATCCTCCCTTTTGTTGGCGGATAAAAACCAAGAATCAGTTTTATAAGTGTTGTTTTACCGCTTCCGCTGGCGCCAACAATTGCCGTTATTTTATTTTGTGGAATTTTTAAATTGATACCGTTAAGTACCCGGGGCGATTTTGGCCCTTCGTAATGAAACGTAAGATTATTGATTGAGATGGTTCTGTTTTGCGGCAATTCGTAATTTTTAAACCGGTCAACGCCCTCCTCTTCCTCCTCTTTATTATGAATTTCACCCAGCCGTTCGAGACTGATTTTTGCATCTTGCCCGGCACGAATAAAACCGATAAATTCGTTTAACGGACTATTTAACTGGCCAATAATATATTGAATGGCCACCAACATTCCCAAAGTCATATTGCCCTCAACCACTGCTTTTGCTGCAATAAACGAGATTAAAATATTTTTTGTTTGATTGATAAAAACCGAGCCCGCCTGTTGGTTCTGGCTTAACATTAATCCTTTTACACTCACCTTAAAAAGTTTGGCCTGAATGCGTTCCCACTCCCACCGTTTCTGTTTTTCGCAGTTGTTTAGTTTTATCTCCTGCATTCCGGTAATTAGCTGGTAAACATTACTTTGGTTGGCTGCTGCCACACTAAAACGTTTGTAGTCGAGCTCTTTTCGCTTTTTCATAAAAAGTAAAATCCACAACACATAAAGTGCACTGCCGGCATAAAAAACCAGCAGAATCATCCAGTCGTAATAAGCCATTACAAAACTGTATATAATAAAGGTAAAGATGCCGAACGACATACTCACCAGATTTTTTGTAAGGAAAGTTTGAATGCGGTCGTTATCGTCAATTCGTTGGCGCAGGTCGCCAATTAGTTTTGTGTCGAAGAAACGGATGGGGAGTTTCATCAGTTTTATCAGAAAATCGGAGATTAGTGCGATACTGATTCGCGTGCTGGTGTGCAACATTATCCAGCTTCGTATAAATCCCACGGCAGTTTGACTGACTGTTAAAATTAATTGCGCCACCAAAACCAGTACAATAAAATTGAGGTTGTTGGTTGCAATTCCCACATCGACAATTGCCTGCGTTAAAAACGGAAAGATAAGACTTAAAACTGTTCCGGTAAGAAACCCAAGCATGAGTTGCAGAAACAGTTTCCGGTAGGGTTTAAAATAGGAAAACAGATAGTTAAATCCCGATTTGTTTACCTTCTCGCCCTCCTCTTTATAGAACTCGGCGGTGGGTTCCAAAAGCAGTGCTATTCCTGCCGGCTCTCCGTCTTGTTTTGTGGAGGCCCACGATTTTAAAAACTCATCTTTATTATAATCGACTAAACCGTGTGCCGGGTCCGATATAAAAAATGTTAGTCCTTTTCTGTTTTTTTTGATTTTATAGAGAACAACAAAATGGTCTTGATTCCAGTGGAGAATAATGGGCAGCGGCACTTCTAAAAGCGTTTCGAGATTTATTCGTGCTCCTTGTGAGCGAAATCCAATTTTTTCGGCGGCATCGCTAATAGTTAGCAACGACACGCCGTCGCGCGATTTCCAGGTAAGTTCGCGAAGGGTTTCTAAATTGTAGTGCCGCCCGAAATGTTTGGCAACAATTCGCAAGCAAGTTGGACCGCAGTCCATGGCATCGGGTTGTAGGTAATGCGGGAAATTGGCCATGTTTTCGTTTTGATTTAAAGCTAAAAATCCAATCTTTCAATATCTTTGTAGTTATTCCAAAATCTTAAGAATTCAATATTCTCTTTGTCAATTATTCTGTAAAAAAGAGTAATCTGTTTTCGAATAACAAAACGCTTTACGCCCTTAATATCAGTATTTTGTAAATCAACATTTCCTTTACTTAAAATAAACTCAACCTCAAATACTTCATCAATGAATTCCTGTGCAACTTTTTCCGACCATTTCCTTAGTAAAAAATCTATATTTTCGAAATAGTCGGATTTTGCTTTTTTGTTCCAATGGATTGTTCTCATTTAAATTTAAGATTGGGGTATCTTTTGCTTGCTTCGGCAACCACATCAGCATGATTTTGTAAATTCTTTTTACCACTCTCGCTAATGGCTTCATTAATGGCATTTTTTTCCTGTTCCGACAACTTATATTTCGAAGTGGTATTTATTATCGCCAAAACCTTTTCATAAATTCTTTCAAGTTCGGCTTTGGGCAGTTTATCAATTCGACGGAATAAATCCAGTTTTATCTCAGCAGCATTCATATCAACAAGTTATATATTCTTCTCAAAGTTAACGATATTTTTTTCATTCAATAACCCAAAAAATTACAACAGAGTAATTCTTTCGCTTGTAAATTAATGCGGGAAATTGGCCATGTTTTCGTTTTAGTGGTGGAAAGATAAGTATTATTTGACAGTTGCCAAAGTTCTTTAAGATTCGAATTGCCGGCCAAATTATTAAAGAGGTATTTTCTTACCAAATTATTGAAACACCTTTGTTTACAACTATTTTATCGCCATTGTCGAGTGTTGCCGAAAGTTTGTACAAATAGGTGTTACCTGACTTTAATCCTTTATCTGTTACAATTACGTCCGACGTGTTATTGACTGTTTTCAGCAGGGTTGTTTTTCCATCCTCGGTCTGCTTCTCTAATTCCAGTTTTTTTATGTGCCTGTTTAGCGGTCGTTTCCACGAAATAGCAAAACCGTTACTTTGCCTGCTCACATCAATAATTACATGTATTTTCAGAGGATAAAAATAGACGGTTACTCCCGATTTATTGGCCGAAACTTTATTGTTAAGACCTACACTTTCAATTTCGTAAAAATATTTTCCGGGGGCTCGTAAAACGGTATCGGTAAAACTGTTTTGCGAAACCATTTTTTCGTTAAGTTTTAACGTATTGCCGTCCGAGGGAGTTAAGTAAACGTTGTATCCAATGTCGGCACTTGCAGGGTTGGCCATCCAAAGCAGTTTAACATTTCCATTCGTATCAACAATATAATCGGGTGTTTCGGGAGCTAAAACCGGTTCGTGTTCAGTAATGTAAAAGCTTAAAGTGTCGGACGGGGTGCTCTCAACAAAACCGTCGCTAACGTTGCAAATATAGTATCTCAGCTGAACCGATTTTTTTACCACTTCCGAAGTATCGATAAAAACGGCATTTTTCAAAACATTATCTTTCATATCGGAGAGAAGGAGAAACGGGTTTTGGTTTATACTGCGATACACTCTGTACCCGATTATGTTTCCGCCGGTGTTTTCCCAGTCGATTAAAATTGAGTCGTTCGAGAATTTCCCATGAATGTTGTGCGGGCGGAATGGTTTTTCCGAAAAAGTTGCAAAAGCCGGAATGCGTACACTTTGTATTTTCCCTCCAAAAAAATCGTTAATAACAATAAAGTAAAACCAGGGTTCGTTGGCAACCGGCACAACGTCAATAAATTTTCCGGTATCAACCGGCAGGTCGGTAACTTTTATGTAGCTGCTGTCGTATTTGCTGCTTCTGAAAAGCTGCAAACTGCTAACTGTTTTTGCATAAGCGAGTTCCCATTTCAGTAGAATTGCTTTGCGGTCGGCAAGAGGTTCGGCATTAAAACTTTTCAGATGAGGTTTTGGCAGAATTCCGTAATTGTGTGCCATGGTAATTTCGGAATGAACCGATGCCCCGTTTATTTTTGCTGAAATTGAGTATTCGTAAAGTCCTTTCTCTTCAAGTGTTGTATCAATCACGGTAAATTCGGTTGTGTCTGAAGTCTCAAATTCGTGCGCAAAATGAATGGTGAAAATTTCGGAAAAATTGTTTTTCCCTGCTACCGACCGAAAAACGTTAAACTCAACCGTATCGATTTTTGCTGTGGTTGTCCAAACCATTTCGGGCATGCTGCCGTCGCTTACCGAACTTTTAAGCCGAATGGTTTGACCAAACAATACTGTTGGAAGCGATAATATTAGTATTAAAAATAACTTTTTCATATGATTGTTAGTCATTAATTTTTTATTGAATTATTTTTTTTGTTGAATTCAGAACATTTACCTTTCAGCTCAAGTGCCATAACAGTGGGGCGATTTGTTGAGATTCTAACCCCACTCATAATATCTAAACATCCTTTGAGCGAGCACGCACTTACACGTGTTTTTGATTCCATACAATTTGATATCGATAGCGATTTATTATTGTATCCACCCCGTATTTCCCCGTATGCATTCTGACTCACACCAATAAAACCACATCCGGTAATATTTATACCGCCCTTGGCACTTGCAAATCCATATCCACCCAGTTCGAATTTGCCGATATTATAGTCGAGAAAAACAAATGCACCTATTCCGGCTTTTACGGCAACATCAATTCCCACCAACGAAAATGAATCGTCAACAAATTTCCGCTGCCCGATTGCATAAAACCCGTGTAGCGAGGAGAAATCGGGTTTCGCGGTTTCGAAATTGGCAAGTATTGGCGCTGTCTCTTTATTTAAATCGGTATTGTAAACACCCAGAATAAAACCCCCGTCGTAGGTATTGGCAGAGAATTGAACCTGCCCGGTAAATCCCATATAAAATCCATGCGGGTCGAAAAGCATATTCATCATTCCCGATTCGATTGATGCAAATCCCATATTTAAATGGCTCTTAATAACCAGTTTGCCCCGCAAAGCTTTTTCGGCAAAATCGTAGCTCATCTCCAAACTGCCAAGCGGCGTGTCTATGTTCGAAACATCTAATTTGTTACAGTCGGCTTTTATTCCTCCCGGCACCGAGAACGACATAATATTTTCGTCTTTTAATCCGGTTGAATTTGTGTTGGCATCGAAAGCAAGTATTCCCCAGTTGTTACTGGTAACCGAAATTTTCCCTTTAAAAACTTTCATCTCCTCTTTCCCAAAATTCACGGTTTGCGGAACCACATCGATGTAACACTCGGTAGGTGTTTTGGTCAGAAATCCGCGCAATTTAACTTCCTCTCCAGATTTTCCGGGAGGTGCTTTAATAAAGAAGTCGCCATAAGTTGTGTACTTATTATCGACAAGAGTCTGCGAACTTTTCTCTTGTTCGAGTTTGTACACCAGATTTGCATTACAATCAACTATCCCACTTAGCGGTTCTAGTTTGGCCGTAAGTTTCCCTTTACTATTTTTCAGGAATGTCATTTCGGCACGGGTGGGAACAAATCCGGGAATTCCCAATTTCGGCATTCCGGCAAGGGTAAAAAAGTCTTTCCCCGACATAATCTGGTCGACATAAACATCTAATAATTTATGAAATACAAGATGTTTCCCAAGAGTTAAAATTGTTGAATTATCGCTAAGCATTCCCAGCGAAGTAAATTCTAAACGTCCGGTTGTGGCCGGTAAATAATCGACCCAGGCAACGGGCCCGGCAGCATTGCCAACCAAACTTATACGATAGTGGCCAACTCCGGCATCGTAATTAAATACGGGTTTAACTTTTTTGTCGAGAACAAGAGTTGTTATGCCTCCCAAAGTGAGCCCTTCTCCAATATCTAATTTCCCTTCGCGTAAAGCAGTAGGGCGTATTAACCAATTATTGATGCTCACATTCACACCAAGTCCGGTTGAAATTGTACTCTTTTTTAACACCAGTGCATCTCTGGTTTTGTCGAAAGTCCACCCGCTTTTTGCAATAACTTTCCACTTCTCGAGGTTAAACTCAAGTGGTTTATCCGACCGGGTTATCAAATCCATATTCTCTTTTGTAATTTGAATTTGCCCGGCTTTTATTTTCAGGTCGAGGTTGCCCGCGTGGTTGGCCAAAGGAATATCGGTATGCAAAGTTACACCAATATTTATTGTTCCGTTTTGCAGATATGAACTGGCAAAATCGGACGAAGCTTTAAATCCGAAAACGCGAAAATCGGTAATTGGTTCGGCATAACTACCATTCAAAAGTTTATGAATATTAAACAGGTAGTATCTGTTTTTAGAAATATTTGCAATATTAAATTTGTTTTGAAATCCGCTGTTCGGTTTTTGTGTGCTGCTTTTGAAAACAGCGATTTCGGTTTTTGTTGTATCCTCACCAATAAACAGGTCGCCGTGGAAATCGTACGCAAATTTAAACGATGCAAGGTCTATTTGTAATTCGCCACCTAAACTGGCGCTGTTTCCGTTCTTTTTTATTTTTAATAGTTGGCTGCCACCGACTCCGCTTTGCGCCTCGAAGAGTTCTCCTTCGAATCCTCCTTTTATTTTTATTGGAATGGAATAGAGTTTGGTGACAATTAAATCTTTTTCGGGAAGAATCTCACCGTTTGCTCCCCGCTTAATTTTCAGACTTTTAAAATATATTTTTTCATCGCTATTGAGCAGGTTAAAATCGCTGTTGTGCGGCAGGTTATGGAAATATCCGCTAATAGTTGTTCCAAACTGTGGTTTCGACTTTAGCTCTTCAACCGTTACCGGCAGTCCCCAAATAGTAGTAAGATCCCAATCTTCTGCCTTTTTTAACTGAAAATCGAAACCGTTCGTTGTCATCGATGGTTTTATTGTTACTGTTTTCCCGGCACCAATATAAGACGGAGTGGCTCCGCTCTTAACTGCTTTTACAACTATTTTTGTTGGCGAACTAAACGCCGGAATACCATTCAACTTATAATTTCCGTCTTTATCGGAATAGGTTTTTAAGTAAAGTGAATGACCGTCGGTGCTTTGTAGTTTCGTAAAAACAAGCGCACTGTCAACGGGCTGGTTGTTTCCCTGTTCGAAAATGGTTCCCGAAATATGGAGTGCATATTTTAATTGCAGGGTTTCGGCTTGCCATTTACTGCTCACCGGAATATTATATGAGGCTTGCAAAGGCGAATAATTTTCGGCAGAAACTTTAACAATAAACTGTTCGCCCGGCGAGGGGAAAATAATTTCGGCAATACCGGCACTGTTTGTTTTGGCAATAGCCAGTGTATCGCCAACAACAACGGTTGCGTTGCTAATTACACCTTGCGAATCGGCATCGTAAAGTTGTAATTTAAGCCGGTGCATTTTACTCGAAACGGTAAATGTTTTTCGAATATGCGGGTCGAAACCGGAGACCTCAACAGTATCGGGGAAAAAGCGGTTCGAGAGTGGCTGGATTTCTATTCGCGTAACCCCGTACAAATGTGCAGGCACTTCAAAATATTCGTCGGAGCGATAAATATTTCCATTTGAATCGTATTCCCACCGCGATTTTGTTTTTACATACGGATTGTCGGGGAGCGTTTTTACATAGGCAACAACCGGCTTGCCTTTTTCATCAACAACTTTTCCTAATAACAGCTGACGTAGTTCGAGCTGAATCTCCTGGAAATAGAGTTCGCCATATTTCAGGTTTTTGGGAGCTTCGTTTTCGGGAGGTCTTGAAACACTTTTATATAGCGGGCTACTAACATGAATACGTCTGTACGGGCCTCGTGCCATTCCGTGTTCGTCGCTGTTAACCCAAAGATTTTTAAACCTGAAAAAACCCGAAGAATTGGTTACCTGTTTTGCCTCAAGCAATCCCGGTGTGTCGGCGGTGTACGCCCCGTATAATTTAACCTCCTGGTTTGCAAGACCCACATTTTCGAGATTTGTTTTCACCATTAACCGACCTTTTATTTCGGGAGCAGCAGCTTTTAAAAATACACTCTTGTCTTTTAAAGTGGAAGGTGGACTATAAAAGTGGTTATACATTACCGGTGCATCTCCTGTGTAGCCGGCATCGTCGTCGAGCAGAGAAGTTCCGGCTGCATCGTTACTAATTGCGCCGCCGGTTAAATTTCCAAAATAGGGTTCGAAATTGTATAGCGTATTCTCGTATGTCGAATCGGCTTTGTCGGAACGTGTTGAAACACTCAAATAATACGGGCTTCGGTTTTTCCCGTCAGTAACTTCCCAGTGTTCAACCAAATGAGGAATTGTTACCTGCCCGTTTTTATCGGTAGTTCCAATAAAAACATCTTTAAATTCGCCATTGGCATTTTTTGTTGTGCTTCCCAGTTTCTGCCCTTCGGCAAGAAGTATGGAAGGATGCTCGTTTCCCACTTTTTGTAAATCGCGGAGCACTTTAACCGTTGCATTTTTTATGGTGTCGCCGCCGGCAATTGTTTTTTGTGTGTTGTCGAATCCCTCCGAATAAGTGTTGTTTTTTGTGTCGCCTTTATAGGCATCGAATTTTGACAGAACAGTATATTTTATGTCGAAGTCTTTAATAAGTGCCACTTGCGACGAGAGGGAGATATTATCGCCGGGCGAGGCGAAAATGTCAACATCGGGGCTACAAAATTTCTGATTTATCACTTCAATTTTTAAGCTTATATATCCGTAATAGTCGTTGCTTCCAAACTTTGTCGAAGTACTTTTTGCCACCGCATAAAAGGGTCCGGTAAAATAGTCAGTCTGAAAATCGAAAGTGTAATTTCCTTGTGCATCGGTAGTTGTAACATCTAACACATTATTTATTATTTTGAGCACTCTCTCCGAACCTATTTCGTTCCCATTCAAATCGAAAAAACGGTAGTCTTCTAAATGAATTGAACTTCCGGTACCATTAAACGATTTTACTTTCGGAAATCCGTCGGGCTGAATAATTCCAATACGGGGCACCAGTCGAATCATTGTGTTTCGTAGCGGCTCGGCATTGTTTGCCGACAATACTTTCTCGTTCAGTGTTCCCGAACCAAATGGCGGAGTGAACGATATATTATTAAGATTGTCAGATGTCCCAGTTTTCATCTGTATTCCGCCCAGTGCTTTTTTATTGCTGTTTGCATTGCCACTATTCGAAGGGGTTTGGCTAAACATTCCATAGTTAAAAACCGAAGATGTATTTGCCTGTTTTGGTTCACCCGAAGGGGCATTATTGGTGGCGAGCGATGCCAGTTTATAGTGCATTTGCCCGTGAATTGTTGTAAAAGGAATCTCCTCGAAATTGTTACTAAAACCAGCCCAGGCATCGCTTAAATCGGAGACTTGATTGGCAAAAGAATTGGTAAGTTGCAACTCTTGAGGTTCTTTGTAGTTAAACCAGCAAACTTCACTGGTTCCATAATTTTTAAACTGAATTTCGCCACTAATATCTTCGGCCTGAACAATAAAAGCATAGGTTCGTCCTTCAGTAAACTGAGGCTCGGCAGGGCCCATAATTAACTGGTTACCGGTTACATCGGTTTCGTAAAAATAGGGCTGCCCGGCAGAAATAATTGCATCGTACGGGCTCCTGTCGCCAGGTTGAACTTCGACCATAATAAAATGGTACGAATAGACGATTCCGGCAGTGGGAGGAGTTGTCCACGTAAAAATTAAATTCTGAACCGGAGTGGCTTCAATTGTATCGCCACAAGTGGGATATAAAATAACCGGCGGGTCGACATATTGAATAAAGATTGGGTTTGAGCAGCCAGTGTTTTCCGACGATAGCGGTTGATTTGTTTCGTAACTAAAAACTCGGAAGCACATTTGATAGGTTCCTTCCGGGAACCCCTGATTTCGAACAGCTTCGTCTTTTGTAATTCCCGAAAAAACCAAATGATCTAACGAAAAAACTTTTTCGATATTTGATGGCGAAAGTTGAAATGGAATATTGGGTTCGAGTGTTATCGGCAACTCGGGTTTGTAACCTTCTTCGGTAGAAACATCAATTCCGTTGTCGCCGGTAAAATGCCCCTGAATATAAATGTCTAACGGACGCACCGAAGTATTAATTAACGTTACATTTACCTTATCGGCATGGTCGAGATAGTACGAAAGTTTAGGCGAAAAAGGCGGATATACAACGCTTGTTACCGATACCGGATAGTACTGAGCCAATGAGAACAGGGGTAACCCAATTAGCACAAGAAGCATTAGAAGTTTGCTTCCGGCAGCTCTTATTTTTCTGTTAAAATGTGTATACATAGCTAAAGTCTTCTGTTTGTTCGTTGAATGATTTTAAACTGTCGGTTTGGTTTTGGTTGAAAATAGCATACATTTTAAATCGTAAACTGTGATGCTTGTTAATTTTGTAACGAGTAGTAAAAACGGGAGTTACAATATTAATTGTCTCGCTACTGTTTTCGCTTTGCGAAATATTTACATTCAGAGCCATATTTAGTTTATTATCGAGCATGGTTTTCATTGCCCCTAAAGTTGCTGTTTTATTGTAACTCGTTCCGGTTGCCATATCTACCTGATTGTAAAGTGCCGATGCTGTAACCGAGACTTTTGAAGGAGTGAAATTGAGGTTGTACGACAACATAAAATTGGTCATTGTAAACTCGGTTAATTTGTTCGAGTATGGGTTCTTGTCGACTAATCCAACACGGGTAAACGGGATTGTAATAAAATGGTTAATCTTTTTGTTTTTCGAACTAAACTGAAAATGGGGCATTATCATAAGTGTTGCATTGGTTTGGTAAATTTTTATCGAATCGCCAATTTGAATTCTTCCCGGTGCTTGATTAATGGTGTAGTTCGAATAGTTCATATTAATACCAAATGCTCGAACCGGATTGTATGAAATATTTGCCGAACCAATAACTTTTTTTGTTGTTGCCGAGCGTGATGTTTTTAAATTGTTGTGTTCAAGTCCAAGGCTTCCTTTTACCGTCATTTTGCTTTTCATCATTTTAAAGGCTGTTGATACGGTAAAATTTTCAACATCGTTATTAATAAAATATACTCCCATTGATTTATAACCGGGGTCAATTCTTCTGTAGTTTAAACCAAATTTTGTTCCTTTTTGACTTTGATAAATTAAACTGCTTCGCAGCGCCAGAAACTGGTCGGTTGAAGCATTAATGGCTATGGGAGGAGTAAAACTTATATCGGTAAATTTATACTCTTCGAGCCGTTGATTGTCGGTAAAAATACTGTAAGCGCCTTCTGTTTCGAGGTGTAGACTTTTCGAAAATTTTATCCGTGTGTTTATTCCCCCAACCAAGTTGGCTGCTGGTAATTTGTATAGCTCTTTATTGCCCGGGTCTATTGATGTTGAATCATCTTCGGCTTTCATTACAATAAAATCGATAAACGTCTCTTTTGTTCCAACACCCAGTTTTGCACTTAACATTTTACGGTCGAAATTCCCAAGGGTCGTATTGAACGGGTCGTTCACTTTAACGGCTTTATTTGTGAACTTTTGCAACCGACCATACATTACACCAACTCTTAAAATACCCGGATTCAACTCAACTCCTGCTCCAAAAACCGTGTGGCCGCCCAACACATATTTCGAAAAATTTACATTGTTGTAACCGAGGTACATTTTTATCCATTTATAAGTTGGGCGAAGTCCAAATTGATTAAAAGGCTGGCTGAATTCTTTGTTTCGGTTACTGTAAACAAACGAAACGGGGAGAACAACTCCCTTTAAATCGAAGGTTAAGTTTCCGTTTAATATGTACGAGAAAGGGTCTTTTCGAGGAGTTATACCGTCTACACTGTAACCAACAGCAGTTGCCGAAAAACTACCATGTATGGTTGATTCACTGTCTTTTAAGTTTGCCAAGTCTTGCGCATTCGAAAAGAATGGACTGGGAATTAAGGCAGCAACAAACAATAGATAAACAAATATGGTTTTAAACTCATACATCTTGTTGGCTTGTTAGATATTGAACTATTTAGATTTCTAAATTTATGAAAATTTAAAATGTTTTTCCTAATAATCGTTATTAAACTTTATGCTAATGTAAATAAAAGCAATGTTTCCGCCGAAGAAAAACACAGTTTTATTTTTCAATAATCACCGTTTTTATATCCGACGACCAGGCCGAGAAAAACCCCAACGCACCATTCGAAATATTTGATGTGGGGTTAGCGGGTGCCGCCGAACCCGGATTTACATTTATCAGCTCTTTAAATGTATTAAAATAGTTGTAGCTGTTTTTATCGAGCGAAATAAATTGAATGGAAACCGTATCGCCAACACTAAAAGTGTTTCCCCGCAGTGTTACTTCAATATGTTTCCCATCGATTAACCGGTCGTCGAAAACAATAAAATTGTCGGGTTCGTTTTTTAGCGTATCGTTTTTATAGATTTTTATCCGATAGAAATTCTCAATATTTTCAGGATCGGTAAAATAGGCTCTAACAATGTAGCCCTCTTCGAAATAGGCAAACCCTTCATCGAAGAAAAAGTTAAGCGAATCGATTAAAACAGCAGGTTCTAATGTTGAACTGGCGGTATAAGTTTCGTCTTCGGTGTGTACGGTTAAATTATAGGTTACTCCTTCTTTTGGCTTAATTTTGTCCGATTTATAGATTCCCTTTTCGGTTTCCACAAAACGGAATGTCTCGTTTAAACTGCTCTGAACAGTTACCTCGGCACCTTCAATTTTTTCAATCTCCGATTCGCCAAAATAGCTGCCAGTTTTCGAAAGTTTTATTTCGGCCTTAAACGGGAATGTTGCCAGATTTCCTTCCACAACCACCGTTGGATGCGCTTCGTTTAAGTCTACATCAATCACTTTTTCGCAACCCCAAAGAAGCGAAACAGCAAAAAACAACAGATATAAGATAGCTCGTTTCATTTAAAATTTAAATTTATAACTCACCGACGGAATTACCTTAAATATAGCAAATTGCACCGCTTCGGTAACATTCGGGTTCTCGTCACTCTCTCTAAAATCGATAAAATAGGCATTTTCGCGGGCATAAACATTGTACACCGAAAAATTCCAACTCGACTCGAATCGCTCTGTTTTTTTACGTTGCCAGGTTAATCCTAAATCGAATCGGTGATAATTTGGCATTCGGTAACCGTTTCGTTCGGTATAATACGCAACTGTCTGTCCTTCAATTTCGTATTTTCCGCTGGGAAAAGTTACTGCATTCCCGGTATAAAAAATCCACGTTGCCGAGAGTTTTAGTTTCCGGGTAATGTCGAACATTCCAACCACCGAAAGGTCGTGTGTACGGTCGTGCCGTGCCGGAAAAGGATTGCCTTTATTTATTAAATCGAACTGCCTCATTGTTTTTGCCCAAGTGTAACTTACCCACC
>WGCT01000428.1 GCA_015493625.1 Draconibacterium sp.
AAAAAAAAACAAAAGTTAACTATTTTTCTCAATAATAGATAAATAAATCGTATTCGAGAAATTGCGAAAAGCTACACAAAGATTCAACAAGGCGGGGCTAAATCGGAATTCCGATAATTTTTAAATTGAAACCGGATTGGAGATTCAACGACCCAAACAGGCATTTCCTTAAGTTGTTTCAGCATAAACTTTTGGTTGCCAGAACAACAACAAAGTACCATTTTAACTCCCCGGTCAAAATCTTCTTCTTCAAAGTTCATCTGGCAAGAGAAATCAAAATCGGAAACGGCTTCAATTTTAACTCCGTTACTTGTTAAGTTGTCTTCGGTATAGTAGTTCGTTTTGGCAATAAAAAGCACAAAACCAACCACCACAAAACCAATTACCGATAAATGTATCTCCTTAAATATATGTAACCAACTCTTCTTCAAACAATTTAAAATTAATTGTGTCAAAGGTAATCCGAAAACGATTCCCTGTTTTTATTTTTTTACCTATTTCAAAAAAAATTAAGTTTATTTAATTTATCGCATCAATAAAAAATTACCTTTGTCAGGCAAATTAAAAAATTAATTAGAAAATGGAATCAGACCCGTATCCTGGTGAATATAGTACGATAAACTATTTGTAGGGAAGCAGTTCCATTTCTCCCTGCAATTAAAAGTGGAGGAGAAAAATGATTAAAATTTTTAAAACTTTTGGCGGCTACAAAGAGATAGCCAAATCGGAGAAAGGTTGTTGGGTAAACGTTATTCAACCAAATGCCAACGAAATTCAACGCCTGTCGAACGAATTTAAATTACCACAAGACATTATTAACGATATTTTAGATGCCGACGAGCGGCCTCGTGTTGAATTTGACGATACCTGGTCGTTGGTAATTATGCGTATTCCGGTTGCTAACGAAAACAACGGAGTACCGTTTCAAACCATTCCGCTCGGAGTTTTCATTAGCGATGATTTTACGCTAACCCTCTGTTTACGCGACAATGAGGTTTTGCCAATGGAAGAGCACTCTCCGTTTAGAGGACAGTACCACCAGATAACCGACAACATAAACTTTATTTTGCGGTTGTTTCTCCGTTCGGGAAATATCTATTTAAAATACCTGAAACAGGTAAATCAGCAAACCGCTGCTATTGAGCAAGACCTCGAAAAATCGATTAAAAACAGGGAACTCAACAAGTTGCTGAAAATGGAAAAGTGTCTGGTTTATTTTATTACATCGATAAAAGCCAACGAAATTGTTTTAGCACGCCTGCGAAACTCGAAAAAAGTAACCTCCGAAATTAACGAAGACCTGCTCGAAGATGCACTTATTGAGAATAAACAGGCATTGGAAATGGCACAAATTTATTCCGATATTCAAAGTGGAATGATGGATGCATTTGCCTCGGTAATCTCGAACAACCTAAATGTTGTGATGAAACAGCTGACTTTAATCTCGATTATTTTAATGATACCAACTTTAATAGCAAGTGTTTTTGGAATGAACGTTCCGAACTCGATGGAAAATGCCAGCTGGGCAATGCCGGCAATTATTTTATCATCGCTGCTGCTTTCTATTCTAGGGGTTCTTTTATTTCGAAAGAAGCAGTGGTTTTAAATTCTCTTCAAACAACTTAAAAATACGTTTATATTCGTCGGTCCAACTGCTTGGCTCAACAAACCCGTGGCGTTCAACTGGATAAACAGCCAGTTCCCAGTTCTCTTTTCCAAGTTCGATTAATCGTTGAGTTAGTCGTACAATATCCTGAAACTCAACATTATCGTCAACCATTCCGTGACACATTAACAGTGCCCCCTGCAAACCATTGGCATAATAAATTGGCGAACTGCGGACATACGCCAAACTGTCTTCAACCGGCGTATTTAATATATTTGCGGTGTAGCCGTGGTTGTAGTGCGCCCAGTCGGTAACCGAACGAAGTGCTGCTCCGGCTTTAAATGTTTCGGGGTTTTTAAACATAGCCATAAGCGTAATAAAACCGCCATACGAACCGCCGTACAACCCTATTCTTTGTGGCGAAATTCCATATTTCTCAACCAAATATTTTGCACCGTCAACATTGTCCGACAAATCTTTTCCACCCATATTCCGGTAAATTCCTGTTCGCCAGTTTCGTCCGTAACCGGCACTTCCGCGGTAGTCGATATCTAAAACTGTATAGCCGTTATCAACCAAAAAGTTATGAAACTGGTACTCGCGAAAATAGCTGCTCCACCACTTATGGGCATTTTGCAAATAACCGGCTCCATGAACAAAAATTACTGCCGGCCCATTTTTCTCGTGATTTTTGGGGCGATACAATCGCGCATAAACTGTTGCGCCATCGCCGGCTTTAAAGGTTATAAATTTAGGCATTTGCCAGTGGTATTTATTAAACTCGTTGGTTGTTGAGTGGGTGATTTGTACTGCATTCGCGCCCTTTTTGTTTTCCTGAAGATACATTTCCCAGGGTTTATTCGCTGTCGAAAATCGGATTGCGAGCTGTTTTTCGTCGGGCGAAAGCGTAACTTCGTTACCACCGTCAACCGAAGTAATTTGTATAAGACGACCGCCCCACACCGGCATTTTATAAAAATGTTTTACCCCGGGATGTACTTTGTTTGCAGTAAAATAGAAGCTTTTTTTATCGTTTGAAATCGATGCATTCGAAATTTCGAAATTGCCGCTTGTAAGTGCCTTTTTCTCTTTTGTATCGATATTAACCGCATACAAGTGCGAGTACCCCGACTCTTCGGAATGAAACCACACCGATTTATTGTCGGGCATCCAGCCAATTTCGCCGGTCGAGAATCCCCAACCGCCAATTCCCGGGCCGCCAATCCACGCTTCATCGTGCTGTCGGTCGAGTAAGTCGAGCTCTCCGGTTGCCGGGTCGAGCAGTAAAATCCAGCGGTCTTTATTATCGGCCGAAAGAGCTACAACCACGGCCAAGTCTTCGGTTTCGTTCCAAACCGGGCCCAATAAATTTATTGCACGCTTCTCTATTTTAGTACTATCTTTCGGCATTTTGCCGGGATAGTCGCTCAGGTAAGCGGGTAAATCTTTTAATCCGGGAATGGTAGAAGAATTAATTTCAATGGTTTTGTTGTTATTTACATCAAAAATCCCCATCGAAACTTTGGTTTGCGCGCCACCTACTTTGGGGCGTGCTTTTTGCTCTTCGGTGTAACCCGATTTTGTTACGTGGTGTGTAACCGAAGTCGGTTTATTCCCCGAGGCACTTTTATAGGTACTATAAATTACAAAATTCCCCGAGGCGCTCATCGAAAGTTCGCCCAATTGTTTTTTGCCTAAATATATTTTTTCAGGAGTAACCGGTTTCTCTTTTTTACGGCGGTATTCCCGTGCTTTACTCATTGCCTCTCTTTCGTTTAAAACATCGAAAAGTTCGCTTTGCTGCTCCTCGAGCCACTTTGTCTGCCCGCTGCTTTTGTGCTTCTCCCTCTTTTCTCCCTCAACAAAATTGGTAATCTGTCGAATCAGTCCTGTCTTAGGGTCGATTAAAAACAGATTATCGTCTTTTCGAAACGAAATCTGTGAATCGTTAATTGCAAACGTTGCCGACGAAGCATATTCCAGCCAATCGGTTAACGGTTTTTCAACTCCTGTTTCTATATTTAACAGATAAATATTTCCGTTACGGGTATACACTTTTTCTGTTCTTGCCGAGTTATAATTGCCATATTTCGATGGTAGTTTACGTTTTATCTCCAACGGAACTTTTTCAATTTTTTTAGTTTCTAACGAATAGGAGTAGAGCGACGAAAGTGTATCGTGCTCCGGATTCCAGTTAAAATAAATTGTTTCGCTGTTTTCGCTCCAGTAAATTCCCGACGGCGAAGTACCCATCCATTTATCGGGATTTTGCATTATTTTTTCAATGGTCAGCGCACTTTTATTGTTTTTCTGAATTTGCGAGAATGCTGTAATTGTACTAAAAAGGATGAGAGTAAGAAATACTTGTTTCATTTAAAAAAGTTTTAAAACGTAATAAAATCGGGATGTCCGCCGAGGCGTCTGTTTTTATCGAGTCGGTCAATTGCGGCAATTTCGTCGTTGGTTAATGAAAAATCGAAAATATCGGCATTAGAAATTATTCGTTGCGGAGTAACCGATTTCGGGATGGTAACCACCCCTTTTTGGATATCCCAACGCAAAACAATTTGCACAGCTGTTTTATTGTATTTCTTTGCCAGTTTTTGCAAAAGTTCAATACTGTTTACCGCGCCTTTCATAATTGGGCGCCACGCCTCAACTTGAATGTTTTTCAATTTGCAATAGTTAAGTAGTTGGGGTTGTACCAGTTCAGGATGAAATTCGATTTGATTTACAGCAGGAACAATTTTGCAACTTGCAAGCAACTCGTTTAAATGGTGCTCCAAAAAATTACTTACGCCAATAGCGCGTATCTTGCCACTTTCGTAAAGTTCCTCCATCGCTTTCCACGTTTCGGCAGAACGCTCTCTTTTGGGCCAGTGAATAAGATACAGGTCGAGATAATTGGTTTGAAGTTTTTCAAGACTCCTGTTAAATGCTTTAAAAGTTGATTGATAACCCTGCTCGGGATTCCATATTTTCGATGTCAGAAAAATCTCTTTTCGAGGAATCTCACTTTTTACAATGGCATCGCCCACTCCTTTTTCGTTTTCGTAAACCGCTGCCGTGTCGATACTTCGGTAACCTGCTTTTAATGCAACAGCAATTGCCTTTTCTACCTCTCCTCCCTCTGCAGCGCGAAAAACACCAAGACCGAGCCACGGCATTTTTACTCCGTTATTTAATTCTACTGTCGATTTAATATTCATTTTTATGGTAACTGAAAAGCTCCTAAATTACTATTTTTTCGTGGAAAATTATATGTAAGGTCTGCTGAAAAACATTGCATTAAAACATATCGTTAAACCGAAAGCGAGCGTTAAGAATTACCCCTTTTTCTGATTTTTTTAGAGATGCACATTCGGTATAAAAATCGTGTTCAAAAAATAGGATGTAATTTTTTTCTGCTACTTCATTTAAAAACTGCTCTTTCTCTTGTAATGCAGTCTCGGGAAACAGGTCGTATGCCGCCAGCCAGAGGAGTGGAACATTTGCAGCCGTAGGAATTAAATCGGCCGTGTAAACCAGTGTTTTGTTGTGGTATTTTATAAACGGAATCATTTGTCCCGGTGTGTGTCCGTCGAAAAAATGGACATTAAAATTTGGGAAAAGCAGACCTTCTTCTTCAACAAAATTCAGTTTTCCCGAGGTATTCATAAAACTCAGCACTGTGCTGTGGTAGGCTGCTTTTTCGCGTGCATTCGAAATTTTCGCATGCTCCCACTGTGTTTTGCTGCACCACAATTTTGCGTTTGTAAAGGTGAGCTGCAATTTGCCATCGATATTTTTTACTGCCCCTGTGCAGTGGTCCCAATGTAAATGGGTAAAAAAAACATCGGTAATTTCCGCCGGAGCAACGCCATAATCTTCGAGCGATTTTTCTAAATGATTTCCAGCAACAATTCCATTATTTTTCAGGTATTTCTCCGGGTAGTGATTTCCAACTCCGGCTTCAATTAAGATTTTCTGTTCTCCCTGTTCAATTAACAAACAGCGCATGGTTAGCCGTGTAAAATTCTGATTGTCGGCCGGATATACTTTGCTCCATAAAACTTTTGGAATTACACTAAAAAGTGCTCCTCCGTCGCAGTGCAAATGGCCTGCCGAAATTGGTGTTATTTTCATGGTTCGGTGTGCATATTTAATTTACATCTCAACATTCAAAAGTAGAAGATTTTAGTTGAACGACAATCCATATTTTTTGTGAAAAGCAGAATCGAGATTAAAGTCAATAACAAACTTAACCACTCCGTAGTAGTCTTCAACGCCTTTTTCTACTTTGTTCGTTTTTAAATAGGTATCGTTAACCTTCGATGCAACGTGGTTTATTTTCTCATTTTGCAGTTTGTCCCAATGTTTTTGAATTCTTCGGAAATCGACTTTTACATTTTTGTTTAGTTTTAAAACAATTTCTTTATACCCGTTTAGCCCGACTGCCTGAAACAAAAAAAACTTTAATACATATAAATTAGCCGAATACCGAAGTTGTTTTGAGTTGCTTTGCGAGCAGATCAACCACCCGTAAAAATTTGCCTCGGCTTCGCTGGTTACGCCAAACTGGTGAGCTTTTTCGTGCGCCAAAACAAATGGATATTCGATGGGCAGAATTTTTGTATTTACATGCACTTCATTAAAAAAAGGGCCAAAATAACCGGAAATGCCGGCACTTGCAAAAAACCGGCTGAATGTAATTCCTTTGTCTTTTCGCAAGCCCGACGGATACTTTATTTGCAGTGCTCGTGAACATTTTTTGTACGATATCTCAACCAGCGAATCAATGGTACGTTTATCGAAGTTATTAAATTTACAATACGATTGATTTGTTGCCGATATTAACCACTCGAGTTGTTGAAGAAATTCTTTGGTGTCGGGTTTCTGTTCAGCAATATTCAGACGCTTATTCACGTTTTCTCGATAGTAGTTAAACCCCCAAAGCAGGTAAAAAAACAGATAAACAGCAGCTAAAAAAATCAGAACTATTTTACCGGCACTTTTAAATGCAATTTTTCGAAATATTAAAAACAGAAGTAAAACAACTGCTCCAACAACAAGAAAAATATAGAAAATATCGTCGAGCGAAAAAGGAAAGATATTACTAACTGCCGAGAGAGCAGAAGCAACAACCGGATATATTGCCTGCGAATAAACCACCTCGACAAAATGCCGGTTATGCGGCGCAAGTTCGGTAACTGCAAATGTTACTATTGCAAGAACAGGAAAGAGCAGCCATTTGTATCCATTTAACTTCATTCTTATTATATATTCAAACACCACAGTCGCATTAAACAGTTGATACTATATACTCGATCCATTTAGCTTTTCGGGTCCCGATGTACATCGGGATTGGTTTCAATTTGACTTTAAACAACTTCAATAAAAACTAAATTATGATCCGGCTTTTCTTAATAGCGTTTCTGTTTATAAGCATTTCTGCCTTTGCACAAAAGGAGAGAACTATTGATAACAGGCAACAATTTCTTGACTTTCTTGAAGGCTCGCTTAAAAATAATACGGTAAATGCGGAAACCTCAAAATTATTTCGCCAGCGCTCGATGTTGTATTGGAAAGAGCACATGTTAGACTACAACTTAAACCCTAACAAATACAATAAAGAACTCGTTCTGTACTATCAAAATCTCCAAAAATATAAGCAGAAAGATGAGATTCAGATTGACAGGTTTGAAAAAGAGATAGAAAATTTTCGACATTTTGATTTGCGAAATACATTTCAAAAAAAATCTGTCCTTTTTATTGGTAGCTCCAGCATCGTTCACTGGGAAACTGCATTGGCATTTCCTGAATTTAATATAATTAACCGGGGATTTGGCGGAGCAAGTATTCCTGAAATTATTCATTACTATCGCGACATTATAAAAAAATATTCTCCCTCAATTCTTATTATTTATTGCGACATTGATATTGAAC
>WGCT01000429.1 GCA_015493625.1 Draconibacterium sp.
CTTTATCGCCCTCTTTTATTTGTGTTAATCCGTTTGCAATAAAGGCGTTTTCTCCCCGAATAATGCCTCCTATTTTTGCCTCTTCTGGGAAGTTTCAATCTTTAACTGCTTTTTCGGTAATTTTTGCTTCGGGTTTCACTATAAATTCAAATACTTCAGCGTCGGAGGCTGTTAAACATTTTACTTTCGAAATGGCTGCGTTTAATGTAAACCTGTAAATATAGCTGGCTGCATTTAGTTTTTTATTAATAATTGTGCCAATGTCCATCTGTTCGGCTAACCCCATAAAAGCAAGGTTTTCAACTTCGGCAACTGTTCGGCGTACACCAAACGATTTTGCAAGGTGGCAACTTAAAATGTTTGTTTCGGAATTACCCGTTGTTGCAACAATTGCATCCATTTTATTTATACCTTCCTCTTTTAAAAGATTCAGGTCTCTTCCATCGCCATTAATTACCAAAGCATTTGCGTATTTGTCGGCAATTTGTTCACATTTTTCCAAACTGCTTTCAATAATTTTTATATTGTATTGGTCGCCTAATTTTTCAACTGCTTTTTGTGCAATCCGGCTTCCACCTAAAAACATAATGTTTTTAATACCAAAGAGCTTTTTATTGGTTAAATCGAAAACATGTTGCTGTTCGGCACGAGTAGTAATAAAAAACACAATGTCGCCTGCTTCAATCGAGTCGCTTCCTTTAGGTATAATTGTAATGTTGTTCCGGTTAATGGCAACAACCAAAATGTGTTCGTTATCGCTGGCAAGTTGCTCGAATGTTTTATTTAAAATCGATGCATCTTCGCGCACTTTAATTCCGAGCAGAATTAGTTTTCCGCTCGAAAACTCAATCATTTGGCGTGTGCCGGTCTGTTTTACCGCTGCAACTATCTCTTTTGCTGCTAAACTTTCGGGGTAAATTAACTCGTCAATCCCCATGTTTTTAAGCTTCTCTTTGTAATTGTCTTTCAGGTATTCCGAGTTGTTTATTCGTGCAATTGTACGATGCGCACCTAAATACGATGCCATTGAGCAGGCCAGTACATTGCGCTCTTCGAACGGTGTAACGGCAATAAAGAGGTCGGCTTTCGATAAACCGGTTTTTTTTAAATCGTGAAAAGAGTGTGCCGAACCCTGAATGGAAAGTAAGTCAACATCGTTACTTATTTTTGCTAGTTTATCAGTTGAATCGTCGAGTAGAATAATGTCGTGGTTTTCGTTTGTTAACATTCGCGCCAAGTGTGTGCCCACTTCTCCGGCACCTGCAATAATAACTTTCATCTTCGTATAAACTTAAAGTTCTAGAAATCGTTTATTAACTTTGTTTCAACCTATTTATTATTAAGCTCGTTTTATGAATAAATAGTGCGGCAAATTAAAGTATTAACTTTGATATGTCATTCAAAACATTAAATTATTTTCTCTTATTATCGAAGGAATTAATGTATAAAGTTACCATTTTTCTTTAAAAGCTCATAGTAAAGCTCTGGTGAAAAGTTATTTGGCTTGAGTTGAGTTGCCGATAAAGTTGGGGAAAATCTTCTGTTTTTTATTCGTATTATTTTTGTCGAACAGAATTGTTTTTCCTTCAAAAATTACAATTCCATTTTCTGAAAGCAGGTAACGGTTTTTAACAGTATCGTTTATCGATATTATTTGTGGAGGTTTGAGTTTAAGCCAACTGCAGGTGTTTTTTGTAAGTTGATTAATTCTGGATAAATCATATTCCCGGTTATCGGTTATAATTATATTATTTCTTCCTTTAATTAGTTGAAAAAAATATGGGTGGGAATATTCTATTATTTCTGACTTATTATTTTGAGCGGCAATAAACGCATTTGATGCGATGAAAAGAAGAAGTACAAAAAGCAGGGTTGCTTTTAAAAAACCCGGCCGGTGCGAATGGATAAACAGAAGGAGGTTGAAAATAGCAACAATAATAAAAATAAGCTCTAAAGGCCGGACGGAAATTTTGCATACCGAAAGTGGAAACTGCTCAATTTGCATAAGCAACAGATAACTCCATTTTATTATAAATTGAATTGCTGTTGAAAAAACTGTTGCGGCAAAGGTAATTTTCGAGAAAACAAGTAGTGCCATTGCCAAAGGAATTAGAACCATTGCAGCCGGAATAATTATAATGTTTGTAATTATAAAATAAGTTGGGAACTGGTTGAAATAGAACGTAGTAATTGGAAATGTAGTAATTTGTGCGGCCATTGAAACAGTAACCAAGGTCCAGAAAAAACGGCCTATTTTATTTTTTACACGAAGTAACTTAAAGAATCGGGGTTGCAGAAAAATAATTCCAAAAACGGCTGAGTAGGAGAGTTGAAACCCAATGTCGAATAAATTGTTTGGGTTAATTAGTAACAGAAAAAATGCCGATGCTGCAAGCGAATTATAACTGTTTGGTTTTTGGCTGATGTTTTCGCCAATAATAAAAATTGAGAACATGGTTGTGGCGCGCATTACCGATGGCGAAAGCCCTGTAATAAAAGCGAAAGCCCAAAGTAACCCAGTAGCAATAACTACAAAAATTAACTTTCCAAATCTTTTTTTTCTCATAAGACCAAAAACAAGGGTTATAATCCACAGTACAATTCCAACATGCAAACCCGAAACTGCCAAAACATGCATGGCTCCGACAGAAGAGAAAATTCGCTTGGTTTCAGGGTCGAGGCTGCGTTTATAGCCGAGTGTTAATGCCGAAAGAATTTCGAGCTCGTTTGGTGTGAATTTCTGTGCTCGGTATATTTTAAGAAGATTTTCTCTGAATTGTTCTGCCGCTATTTTTAACGAGTGCGTTGAAACGGCTTGAATGTGACTCCATTTTTTATCCGAAAGATAAACTACTCGGTATATTTTCTTTCGCTCGAGATATTTCTTGTAGTCGAATTCAAACGGATTGCCAAAGTTTTTTATAGGTTTTGGCGGAGTTGAGAAAACCAGTTTATTGCCCGGTTTTAACTCTACGGCTTTGCTATTCTTTTCGAAATAAACCAAAATTTTTTCGTTGGTATGAAATACCGAACTGTCGCTTTTTACCTCTGTTAGTTTTAGTACCGCTTTCAGCGACTTTGTTTTTTGCTGAGGTTGTTCCAAAACGGTTGCAGTAAATATTCCCTTTTCGTAAAAAAACGGTTTTTTGTTAGTGAGTTTAAAAATAGTGAAGCCAAAAAGAAAA
>WGCT01000430.1 GCA_015493625.1 Draconibacterium sp.
GTTAAAAATTTATCAGGGGAGAAAAGAGGTGAAAGTTCGTTTAAGAACGGCTAAGGGAGTTGTAAAAACATCGCTGTGGAACACAATGATTTCTAGTGGGCAAGACCCGATGCTTGCATTAAAACTTTCCGATATTTTTGCATGGACCATCGATTTCTTTGCAATTCAGAAAGGCGACCGTTTCCGGCTGATTTACGACGAACAATTTGTCGATTCCAAATCGATTGGAATTGGTACTGTTTATGCTGTGCAGTTCGATCATTACGGAGAACCAAATTATGCTTTTCTGTTTAATCAGGATAACAGGAAAGATTATTTCGACGAAAATGGGAAAAGTTTACGAAAAGCTTTTTTGAAAGCTCCGTTAAAATATTCGCGAATAAGTTCACGGTTTTCAAACAGCCGGATGCATCCGGTTTTACGTATTCGCCGGCCACACCATGGAGTAGATTATGCGGCTCCGCGAGGAACGCCGGTTCACAGCATTGGCGACGGAACAATAATTGCAAAAGGTTACCAGCGGCGCGGTGGGGGTAAATATTTAAAAATCAGACATAACTCGGTTTATACAACCACTTATATGCATTTGAATAATTTTGCAAAAGGAATGCGAACAGGAATTCGGGTAAAGCAGGGGCAACTAATTGGTTTTGTCGGATCTACAGGTTTAGCAACCGGCCCTCATCTCGATTTCAGGGTTTTTAAAAACGGTACTCCGGTCGACCCGCTAAAAGTAAAAGCACCACCGGTTGAACCGGTAAAAAAGGAAAATATAGAACGATTTACCATTGTAAAAGATTCGCTGTTAACCGAGTTGCAAAAAATTAAATGGGAGATTGCTGTTGAGGATAGTACAGACTCAGTTTTATAAATTCAGAAAAACAGGGATAAAAAAACCGGATAATTTTATAGCAAACTATCCGGTTTTTTATGATGCGTGGGTTTAACTATTTTCCCAAAAGCAATTCTTTTATTTTATCGTGAATATCGGTGTTTTTCATAATTCCCGTAAATTCTTCGGCACCCGGTCCGTACGCAAAAACGGGAACCATTACGGCAGTGTGATGGTGTGTTGGGAATGCTGCTGTTACGCTGCCTGTGTCGAAGCCTCCTCCGGTTATTGCCATTCCCCCGGTTTCGTGATCGGCAGTAACAACCAGTAATGTTTCACCGTCTTTTTCGGCAAACTCTAATGCTTTTCCAATAGCACGGTCGAAATCGAGCATCTCTTCAACTATATAAATGGTACTGTTTGCATGGCCACCCCAGTCGATTTGTGAACCTTCAACCATTAAAAAGAATCCTTTTTTGTTGTTGCTCAGAATTCGAATTGCTGTTTTTGTTGCAATTGGCAACAATTCACCCCGCTCTTTAACTCTTCCATTATGAATGTCGGCAGTAAGCGCAGCCAGTTTTCCGTTTTTAACTCGTTTAATTTTGTTGATGTCCTCTTCGTAACGATATCCTTTTGCTTTTAGCTCTTCAACTAAGTTTCTGCCATCTTTTCGTTGAGTAAAATGTGCTTTTCCTCCACCAATAAATACATCGATATCGGTTTTTAAGAAATCGGCGGCAATCTCTTCGTACATATTTCGTTGCGGTTGGTGGGCAATAAAAACTGCCGGAGTAGCGTGTGTTATTGCCGAAGTGGCGACCAACCCGGTTGCAAGTCCGCTTTCTTCTGCCTCTTCCAGAATTGTTTTTAGTGGTTTTTTGTCCATGTCAACCGAGATAGCTCCGTTGTAGGTTCTTTTTCCTGTAGAAAGGGCTGTTCCTCCTGCGGCCGAGTCGGTAATATAATTGTCGGCCGACTGTGTTTGCGAAAAACCAATGGCTTTAAAATTCTCTAAAAACAGGTGTCCTTTGTTTGCAGTAAGTCCCGAAAAAACTTCGGTAACTCCCATTCCGTCGCCAATTAAAAGAATTATATTCTTTGGTTTTTTTGCTTTAAAATTTTGCTTAAATGTTTTAACTCTATATGTTTTTTGACCAACATAAGTTTTCTCTTTGTTTTCGGCTTTTGCATCTAAATAGGCATCTTGTGCAAACGTTGTACAACCAATTCCAAGTACAAATAGTAAAATCGATAGTTTCTGTAACATAGTTTATCTGTTTTTTTATTGATTGGGCAAAAATAGAAAAAAAATGTTTTGTTGTTGAGAGAGGGTGGAGATTTATTCTTTTAAAGCACGGAATTTAATCCTTTTGTATTAACTCATATTTCAATTAAATTTCGTTTATTGTAAACAGGTTCAGCTCAGTATCGAGAAAATTTTTGTTCAAACAAAATCTGGTTCCGTTGTTTTCGGTATGAATATCGATTACACCCATTACAACAAAATTACTTAAAATATCTTCTGCCTTTTTTCTCGAAATATGTGCTTGCCGGATAAATTTTGAAAATGAGATAAACCTGTTTTCTTGCAAAAAACGAATCAGGTATTTTTCATTGTCGGAATAGGTAAAATAGATTCCCTGTTTGCTTTTTTGTTTTTTCCACACTTCAATTTGAATTTTGTGGGCAAGCAGATTCTCGTCGTCTTTTCTGATGTATGCCAACCATTTTCCATTTTCGTCTTTTGCAAAATGTGGCTTTTCGTTGCTGGGGTCAATCCAAATATCTAAAACGGTTTTCCCGTTAACATGCCACTGTTTTGTTAAAAACGAGATGGTTGGTTTGCTGTAAATTTTTGCAGCCGCTTCAACCATATAAAACTCTTCGTCGCTTTTTATTCCTACAATCTTTCCGTTGTCTTTAACGCCAATTAAAAGCCGGCCACCATTTGTGTTTGCAAATGCCACTAACGATTTCGCAATCTTTTTCGAGTCGTTAATACAATATTTAAAATCTTGTTGTTGGTGTTCGCCCTTATTTATTAATTGGAATAAACTCAAATCAAATAGATCTTTGCCTGGTTACAATACTTTGTTAAATTTTTGTCTCTCGCAAAGCCGGAAAGGTCTTATTCTTAGCAAATTATGATAATTCTCTTGTGTTTTATAATTCTCTGTTTATT
>WGCT01000431.1 GCA_015493625.1 Draconibacterium sp.
ATTTAAAGATGAAACTACTTATTATTAATGGCCCGAATTTAAATTTATTGGGCGTGAGAGAAAAAAGCATATACGGTGAAAAGAGTTTCGAAACTTTTTTTTCTGAGTTAAAACAACTGTTTCCCGACATTGAGTTCACCTATTTTCAATCGAATATTGAAGGTGAGCTGATTGACACTATTCATAAACACGGGTTTAGTGGCGATGGAATAATTATTAATGCCGGTGCATACACACATACTTCAATAGCTATTCGCGATGCAATTGCCGGGGTTCCGGCAAAAGTAGTAGAAGTACATATTTCGAACACGCTTACACGCGAAGAGTTCAGGCACAAATCGGTTATTGGTCCGGTTTGCTCGGGATGCATTATGGGTTTCGGACTGAACTCGTATAAACTTGCTATACAAAGCTTTTTAAGTAACTAATGTTTTTATTCAATCTTAAATTTACACGATTGAGCGAAACCTTTTTGTGTTGAATGCAATATATCGATTACATTTGCGCGCTAAAAATTATAAGAATGAGACAGACAAAAATAGTTGCAACAATATCGGATTTACGATGCGAAAAAGATTTCATTCAATCGCTTTTCGATGCAGGAATGAACGTTGCACGCATAAATACAGCACACATAACTACCGAAAGTTGTAAAGTAATGGTGAACAACATTCGTTCGGTTTCAAAAAGAATTGCAATCTTAATCGATACAAAAGGCCCCGAAATAAGAACGTGTGCCACACAAAACGAGCTAAATGTAAACGAAGGCGATACGGTTTCTTTTTCGTGTTCTCCAATTGAAAACGATGCGAATAACATTTGCGTGAATTATGCAGATTTTATTACCGACCTTCATGTTGGCGATAAAATTTTAATTGACGACGGCGATATTGAATTTACCGTTCAGCAAAAAGAAAAAGAGTACTTGAGTTGCAGGGTTGAAAATTCGGGAATAGTAAAAAAGAAAAAAAGCATTAATGTTCCGGGTGTTGAAACCCACCTCCCATCGCTGTCGAAACGCGACAAGGAGTTTATCGATTTCGCCATTCAACACGACTTAGACTTTATTGCGCACTCGTTTGTACGGAATAAAGAGGATATTCACGAAGTGCAGAAAATTCTTGATAAACAAAAAAGCAAGATTAAAATAATTGCAAAAATAGAGAACCTTGAAGGTGTTGAAAATATTGATGAGATATTAGAACATGCATACGGAATTATGGTTGCTCGCGGCGATTTGGGAATTGAATTACCCGAAGAGAGAATTCCCACCATACAGCGAAACTTGGTACGAAAAGCCATTTTAACCCGTAAACCTGTAATTATTGCAACACAAATGTTGCACACAATGATTGAACACCCACGACCAACCCGCGCCGAAGTTAGCGATGTGGCAAGTGCAATTTATATGCGTACCGACGCAATTATGCTTAGCGGTGAAACAGCGTATGGAAAATACCCGGTAGAAGCCATTAAAGTAATGAATAATATTGCTTGCGAAGTTGAACCCGACCGCGATAAACGCTACGATGTAATTTTACCGCCAACCAAAAACGAAATTCCTGCCTATTTGGCTCAATCTACAATTCGCGCAGCAAAAGAGATGAAACCCAAAGCAATTGTTACTGCAACAACTACCGGAAAGACTGCACGTTATCTTGCAGCATTTCGCTCTAATTTTCCGGTTTATGCCAAATGTCATTCGAAACGAGTTGTACGCGAACTGGCACTATCGTTTGGAATTCATCCCACGTACCTAAGCATGAAGAAGAACAAAATGAGAATCCAAAAAGCAGCTTTCGAGGAACTATTAAACGATGATGTTATTCATTTAAACGACCTCGTAATTTATGTGGGTGGAAGATTTGGAGAAGACTGTGGTGCCTCGTTTATGGAGATTTCTACTGCCGACAAACTGTTTATAAAACCTACCGACAAGTCGTAGTTTTGTCGTGAAAAATACCTCAACATTTTCAGCAGACCCTACTTAATTCAGATAGCTTTTCGTTGCGATATACATTGGTGTTGGGTGTGCTGTCATTGGTATTCATCTAAAATTATTACATTTGGCTGAACTAAAATTATAGTGAACCAATTATGAAAACAATCATCGAACTATTTGAGATGGCTGCTGTTAACTACCCTAACAACATGTATTTATGGGAAAAAACCAACGGCAAATACGAAGGAACAACCTATAAAGAAACACGCGAACAAGTACTGAATCTGGCTGCCGGATTAGTAAACTTAGGGTTTAACAAAGGCGACCGTGCCGGATTGATTGCCGATGGAAGAAACGACTGGATTATTAGTGAGTTGGGAATGTTATACGCAGGTGGCATTAATGTACCACTCTCCATTCGACTACAGGCCAACGAACTAACATTCAGACTAAAACACAGCGGAAGTAAGTATATTTTTGTTTCGAAATTACATGCACAAAAAGTTGAAGAGATACGAGATGAGTTACCCGAATTGGAGAAAGTAATTTATATTGACGGGAAAGAAAACGCGGGTGAAAACGACGTAGATTACCGCGAACTTTTAAAAACAGGAGCTAAACTGCGAAAAGCTGACACCGCAAAATTCGATTCGATTTGGCAAAACATAGAACCAAATGATATTGCAAACATATCGTACACTTCGGGCACAACAGCCGACCCAAAAGGAATAATGCTTTCGCACCTGAATTATGCCGCCAATGTTGTACAATCGAATTCGTTAATGGATTTAAAACCCGAATGGAAAACACTGGCTATTTTGCCGTGGGATCATGCATTTGCTCACACAACCTGTTTGTATGTTTTTATGTACAAAGGCGCCAGTATTGCATCGGTAGAAATTGGCAAAACACCAATGGAAACGCTTAAAAATATTCCAAAAAATATTACAGAAATTGAACCTGCACTAATGATGAGCGTGCCTGCTTACTCAAAAGCATTCAGGAAAAATATTGAAACAGGGATTCGAAAAAAAGGAGAAAAGCTTTATCGTATTTTTCAATATGCTTTAAAAATTGCATACAAATACAATGGTAACGGGAAAGATAAAGGGAAAGGATTTACATTTATTTACAAACCTCTTCTTTGGGTTTTCGATAGAATTCTTTTTAAAAAAATACGCGAAGGATTTGGCGGCAAACTCGAATTTTTTGTAGGTGGAGGAGCTCTTCTCGATGTTGAACTGCAACGTTTCTTTTTTGCAATTGGAATGCCGGTTTGTCAAGGTTACGGATTAACGGAAGCAGCTCCGGTAATTTCATCAAACGTTCCCAACGATACAAAATTTGGCTCTTCGGGGAAAGTGGCGGAAGGAATGGTTGTAAAAATATTAGACGAGGAGGGAAATAAATTGCCCACCGGAGAAAAAGGTGAAATTGTTGTAAAAGGCGACAATGTGATGTTGGGCTATTGGAACAATCCGGAAACTACAGCCGAAACGTTGAAAAATGGTTGGCTGCACACCGGCGATATGGGATACCTGGATGATGAGGGATATTTATATGTTTTAGGACGCTTTAAAAGTTTGCTGATTGGTAGCGACGGAGAAAAATACAGCCCCGAAGGAATTGAGGAGGCAATAGTCGATCAGTCGCCCTATATTCAACAGGCAATGCTGTACAACAACCAAAGCGCATACACTGCCGGGATGCTGGTTCCCGACATCGACGCAATAAACAGAGAATTAAAAACAAGAGGGATTAAACCCGGCTCTGACGAGGGGAATAAAACATCTATCGAGATACTTCAAAGCGAAATAAATCAGTATAAAAAAGGCGGAAAATACAACGACATGTTCCCCGACCGCTGGCTTCCTGCAACGCTGGTTATTTTGCCCGAAGCATTTACTCAGGAAAATCTTTTATTAAATGGATCGATGAAAATGGTACGTGGAAAAATTGAAGAGTATTTTGCCAAAGAACTGGAGTTTTTGTTTACGCCGGCTGCAAAAAATATTCTAAACGAATTGAATATTGAAGCAGTTAAAAAATGGAACGAATAGAGATTCTCAATCCAAATAGGTTTTGACCTTTTTACCGGTGCAAATCTCCATATTCTAAACGAATGATTTGCTGAATCCCGCAACCGTATGCAATTCTTTCTTCTAAAAATTAAGACAAAGGGAGGATCAGTTAAATTTTTATAGTGAATAAAAAAAGAATCCATTGTAAAGAAATGACAAAAACCTTATTCTTAGGATTTAAAGCTTAGTAGCCAATTTAGCA
>WGCT01000432.1 GCA_015493625.1 Draconibacterium sp.
AAGCAAGTCGGCACAGTTTAAAACTAAAATTGAAAGTATAAAGAATAATCCGGAACTTGGTAAAACCGAAAAAGAGTTCAGAATAAACCAGATTGGTCAGGAGTTTGAATCGGAACGATTGGCAAACTCGTACCTTGGAATGCTTGGTAAAGCAATTGAGCCTACACTTCGTCCGTTGGGTTTCGACTGGAAAATGAGTATTAGTTTGCTTGCCGGGCTTCCCGCAAAAGAGATTATTGTTAGCACAATGGGCGTTTTGTATCAAAGCAACGGCAACAGTTCGGTAACACTGAAAAATAAAATTAAAAACGAACGGCATTTAAGTGGCAAGCGAATTGGCGAGAAAGTTTTTACTATTCCGTCAGCACTCTCGTTTTTGATTTTTATCTTGATTTATTTCCCCTGTTTTGGAGTAATTGCAACCATTAAAAACGAATCGGGGTCGTGGAAGTGGGCTGCCTTTACAGTTGTTTATACCACAACATTGGCGTGGATTGTTGCGTTTTTTGTTTACAATGTCAGTACTTTAATTCTTTCGTTATGATACAGGAGATTATTACCTATATTATTGTTGGAGTGGCAATAACACTGGCTTTTATAAAAATAAGAAACAGGTTTGCTACAAAAAAGAGGAGAGGGTTTAAACGGCAAGGGAAATATACGGCACCGGGAAACTGCTCAAGCTGTTCGGCAGAGTGTATGTTAAGGAATGCACCACCCCAAACCATTGAAAACAATAAAAAATTATGCAGCGAGATTAAGATAGAAGAAAATCTTCATTGAGTGCAAATCTGTAAAACGAATATCCAAATTATTTCTACACCATTTTTAATTTTGAAATTGTTTCTGCCGGATTGTCGGAGTTAAAAATAAAGCTTCCTGCTACCAATACATCGGCACCGGCATCGAAAAGCAATTTTCCGGTTTTGTTGTTTACACCGCCATCAACTTCAATTAAACAATTTGCACCGTTTGTATCGATTAATGCTTTTAGTTGCCTCACTTTTTTATAGGTGTTTTCGATAAATGCCTGTCCGCCAAAACCCGGATTTACCGACATTAGCAAAACCATATCTAAATCGGCGATAACCTCTTCGAGTAAAAACACAGGTGTGTGCGGATTGAGGCAAACACTTGCTTTTACACCAAAACTTTTTATTTGTTGAATGGTGCGGTGCAGATGGTTGCAAGCTTCGTAATGAACCGTTATTATTGAAGCTCCGGCCTTAACAAAAGGTTCAATAAAACGGTCGGGGTCAATAATCATCAGATGTACATCGAGTGGTTTGGTTGCAATTTTATTTACGTGTTGAATTACCGGAATTCCGAACGAAATATTGGGCACAAAAACGCCATCCATTACATCGAAATGGATGTAATCGGCTTCACTTTTATTTATCATCTCAATATCTTTTCCCAGCCTGTTAAAATCGGCTGACAAAATAGAAGGAGCAATGTATCGACTCATATTTTTTGTTGATTATTGTCCGAGATAAGATTTCAGTAATCTATTTCGGTATTGATTTCTTAATTTTTTTATCGATTTCTCTTTTATTTGGCGTACCCTTTCACGGGTCAATCCAAGTTTCGAACCAATCTCTTCGAGTGTATGCGAATGATATCCGTTTAGCCCGAAATAGAAACGTAATATTTCGGCTTCGCGGGCACCCAAGGTATTTAACGAACGTTCAATCTCCTGGCGTAGTGAATCGTCTAACAACTTCTCCTCCGGATTTAGCGAATCGTCGTTTAGCATTACATCGTACATATTGCCGGCTTCTTCATCTTTTAACGGAGCGTCCATCGACACGGGTGTCCCCGACAAATTGAGTGTGTCTTCAACCAATTCGGGCTTGGTTTCCATTAGTTCGGCAATCTCTTCCATTGTGGGGTCGCGCTGAAATTCTTGTTCGAGTTGGTTAAATGCTTTGTTAATTTTATTAATCGACCCGATTTTATTTAGCGGAAGGCGAACAATGCGAGCCTGTTCGGCAAGTGCCTGCAAAATAGACTGTCGAATCCACCACACTGCATACGAAATAAATTTAAAACCCCGAGTTTCATCAAACCGCTGTGCTGCTTTTATCAGTCCCAAATTTCCTTCGTTAATTAAATCGGGTAAACTTAACCCTTGATTTTGATACTGTTTGGAAACGGAAACTACAAAACGAAGATTTGCTTTAATGAGGGTTTCTAAGGCTTTTCTGTCGCCTTTTTTTATGAGTTTGGCTAATTCAACTTCTCGTTCTGCCGACAGTAACTCAACCTTGCCAATTTCGTGCAAGTACTTATCGAGCGAGAGGGTGTCTCGATTTGTTACTTGTTTGGTAATTTTAAGTTGTCTCATAAGTTGATAGTAATAACATTTAGTTAAAAAAAAACGCTTAAAGT